>DASXKM010000228.1:0-5703 GCA_036496825.1 Puia sp.
TTCCCTGGAAATAAAAGAATTTTTAGTTTTTACAACCACCATGCTTCCGGTTCTCGTATACTTTATAATATGGGCGACACAGGTCTGGAAAAATCCCGCAATGGCAGATTACAGGCATACGATGCGAATGAACAGCATCGCATCCCTGTGCTCAAGCGTTGGCTTTATTCTTGTATTTCTGATTCAGTACCTGTAAAAATTATTAAATGACCAGATCGAGTCAGATTATATCAATAGGTACTGCCGTTCCGGAGTGCAAACACCTGCAGAACGATATCCTGCGTTTCATGAGCCGTATTTATGCTTTTAATGAGAAAGAAAGAAGAACGCTGAAATATTTATATCATCAGAGCGGTATCCAAAGCCGGTATTCTGTTCTCTCGGACTATAGCGAGGAACCTGCAGGCTGGACTTTTTACCCTCCGGCCGAAAATCTGGAACCATTTCCTTCCATAGAAGAAAGAATGAAAATTTATAACCGTCATGCTGTTGGCCTGTCGGCTTGCGCCATTCGAAACTGTCTCGAAAATCAAATGGACATACAGGAAATAACCCATCTGATTACGGTTACCTGTACAGGATTGAGTGCGCCGGGTCTGGATTTACAACTGATGGATTTACTAAACCTGCCAAAAAATATTTTTCGGACTTCAATCAATTTCATGGGTTGTTATGCCGCCATTCATGCACTCAAACTAGCAGATTCATTAGCCCAGGCAGATCCAAATTCGAAAATCCTGATCGTTTGTACGGAATTATGCACACTGCATTTTCAGCAAAAAGCAACGACGGATAATATTACTTCCAGTTTATTATTCGGAGACGGTTCAGCTGCTGTTCTGATTACCGGTGCAAAAAATCAATTCGAAGGTTTTCCCCTGATCGGATTTTATGGAGAAGTGATGCCCAGGGGAAAGCAGGATATGTCATGGGAATTATCTTCTACGGGATTTGCCATGACATTGAGCAGCTATGTTCCCTCGTTGATAGAAGAGGATTTTGAAAAGCTGGTTAATCAGGCGCTGGCTAACCATGGCTTGTCTCGGGATCAGATTACTCATTGGTCAGTTCATCCGGGAGGCAAAAGGATTCTGGAAGCCATCGAAAAAAGTCTTTCCCTTCCCAGGGAAAAACTGGAGGCATCTTATCATATTCTCAGGGAATACGGAAATATGTCTTCTCCCACCATTCTATTTGTACTGAAAGAAATATTAAAAGGTTTGAAAAACACACAAAATCAAAAGGTATTCGGCGCCGCTTTTGGTCCGGGACTGACAATGGAAACATTCATCGTCGGATCTCCCTCCTGAATAACTTTGTTTTCCTAAAATGTCTGAACTGGACAAAGATGATTTAATCTCTTACATAACTATATGGATTTTTCCACACGTGCGTATTCGCTTGAATTGCTTGACCAGCCGGGCATTCCGGCTCCAGATATTCAACGAAATCTGTATGAATTATCCATCATTAATAAAAAATTGGGAGGTCATAACATTACGACTGAGGGATTTTTCCAACTGGCAGGTGAAAAGTCTCAGATAGTGGTTTGTGAAATTGGTTGTGGCGGCGGTGATAATTTAAAAGCCATAGAAAAAAAAACAAAAAAAAGTTATCCGGGACTTTCATTGATGGGAATAGATATCAATGAAGACTGCATTCAGGTAGCAAAAAAAACAAATTGGAGTAAACCCGTACGTTTCCTGGTGAGTGATTACAAAAAAGTTCATTTCGAATCAAAACCCGACATCATTTTCTGTTCTCTCTTTTGTCATCACTTCAAAGAAGATGAACTCATTGATATGTTTCATTGGATGTCCAAAAACGCTGCGCTGGGCTTTTTTATCAATGATTTGCACCGACACGCATTTGCTTATTATTCGATCCGCGCATTAACCCGTCTGTTTTCAAAATCTTACCTGGTAAAAAATGATGCGCCTTTATCAGTTCTGCGTGGTTTCAAAAAAAAGGAGTTTATTTCTTTATTAAATCAGGCTGGGATCCCGAACTACACGATTCGTTGGAGATGGGCATTTCGCTGGCTGATCATCGTACGATCATGAATGTAAACCGAAAATATGATGTCGCCATCGTGGGAGGAGGACTTGCAGGCCTCTCACTATCGATATTGCTAGCCCGGAAAGGCTACCGGATATGCCTGTTCGAAAAAGAGTCTTATCCATTTCACAGAGTATGTGGTGAATATATCAGTATGGAAAGCTGGGATTTCATGAAGAATCTGGGCCTTCCGTTATCAGATTGGGAACTTCCGATGATACAGCAACTCTGTATCACTGCTCCCAATGGGGAATCCATCTATGAGACACTTCCCTTAGGCGGATTTGGTATCAGCAGGCATAAACTGGATGCCGCTTTGGCAGCGATTGCCCGAAGGGAATCCGTGGATCTCTTTGAAAATACCAAAGTGAATAATATCCATTTTGATCATGATATACATCAAATAGAAACCAGCACCGGGTTATTTACGGCAACCGTTGTATGTGCCTGTTATGGTAAGAAAGCGAATCTGGATGTGAAATGGAAAAGATCATTCCTGAAAAGTCAAACCCAAAATTATGTTGGCGTAAAATATCATGTAAAGGCGCAACTGCCAGACACACAAATCGCCCTGCATAATTTCCCCGGCGGCTATTGTGGAATATCGAAAATTGAAGACGATCGTTTTTGTCTTTGTTATCTGACACATTCGAACAATCTGAAAATGCATGGTCAATCAATTACGGCGATGGAAGGCAAAGTACTAAAAACCAATCCGGTGCTGAAGAAACTTTTTGAAGAGGCGGTTTTTTTATTTGATGAACCGGTAACGATTGCACAAATCAGTTTTGCAAAAAAAAGCCAAATAGAAAATCATGTATTATTTGTGGGGGATGCAGCAGGCATGATCACACCGCTTTGTGGAAATGGGATGAGTATGGCTTTTCATGCTTCAAAAATCGCATCCGGGTCCATTACTGCTTTTTTGAATAATGAAATAAAGCGGGATGAAATGGAATTGAAATATAAGAAAGACTGGAATAGGCAATTCTCTTCGAGGTTGAGAACCGGACGGCTCATTCAGCGTTTTTTTGGAAATCCATTTTGGTCATCCTTTCTGATCCGTATCATGAAGCCGTTCCCGTTTATTGTTCGCGGGCTCATCCGTCAAACACATGGCGATAAAATCTGACTTCCTGTAATGGTATGATGTTTGAATTATTGCTGATTTATAATATCCTTACCTGAAATTTTTTATATTGTTGCATGAAAAATCTTCTGATTCTTTTTATAATGCTCATTTCTTATTCTGTATCGGCGCAGGATAAAAACGCATTTTATGCCCTGGATGCAAAAATGAACCAAACTGTTCTGGATTCATCCAAATATATTTTGTGGATACACGAAACGGATAGTACCAGATGGCAATGGGATTACTATTATACATGGGGGTCACTGGTAAAATCAACCCTGTATACTGATCATGATGGTACCATCCAGGATGGGAGATTCTGCAGGTACAATTCATCCGGTGATATTGATTCTACCGGAATTTTTGATCATGGAAAAAAAAATGGCAGCTTCGTTAAATTCAAAACTTATTCCAACGATAGTATAGTGGCCATTTGGCAACATGATTATGCAGAAGACAGCCTTATAAAATCCGTAAATCTGCTGGCTGAAAGTCAGAGTCATAATTCAGACTCAGCAAACGAAAAAGAACCTGAATATCCTGGCGGAAGAACCCAGTGGGAGCAATATGTATTGAAAACGCTCCGGTATCCGGATCGGGCTCAGACAAAAGGGATACAGGGTCAGGTTCAAATTTTTTTCAGGGTAGATAAGGATGGAAATATAACAGATCCATTCTTTCTGAAATCCCTCGAATATTCACTGGATCAGGAAACGCTTCGCATCATTGTTCAATCAGGTAAATGGGATCCTGCAACTAAAAATGGTATTCCGGTTAATTCGTTTAAAATGCTGCCTTTGAATTACAAGCTTGAATCACATTAAATAAACTTTTCGTCTATACGGTTGTTAATAAGCCATGCCTCCCACATCTAAAAAAACACTGGTTCTTGGCGCATCCGCCAATCCTTCAAGGTATAGTTATCTTGCCGTCAACAAATTGCGGGAACACCATCATCCCGTGGTTGCCATTGGCAAAACGACCGCTGTCGTTGCTGACGTTGCTGTACAATCTGAGACAAGTCCCATTCAGGATCTCGATACTGTGACGCTCTATCTAAATCCTGTAAACCAGAAAAATTATTATAATTACATCCTCGAACAACATCCCCATCGTGTCATATTTAATCCGGGCGCCGAAAATCCTGAATTTGAAAAAATCCTTAGCGGGAAAGGGATACAAATCGTGGAAGCGTGTACGCTTGTGCTTTTAGCTACTGGTCAGTATTGATTGGATCATCATTAACAATTTGAAGAATGACAATTCGTTTTGCTACACAAAGAAGAATTCAGTATTTCCAATCTACTTTCTAACTTCTCTCATTCGTGAAATTCCCAAATTAGGAACAATTCCCAGGCAATAAATTCGTTTTTGATATGGTGACATCCCGAATGTTGCCCCCCAATCCGATGAATACCCTGAAAGCGATTATTACCGGCTTTAGCCTACTGTTCAGCCTGATGCTGTCGGCACAAAAAAATGATTCTCCAGCCGATCTTCCATATTCAAATAAAATCGAGATAAGTGGTCAGGCCCTGGAATACTTATTCATTGCTCCTGAAATAATTTCTCTCGATCTGGCACCGGGTTTCCGGCTGGAAGGAAAAATTAAAAATAAATCTGAGCACGGACACTCTGTGGTTTCACTGCTGATTAAAGTTGATAGTCGTCCGGGAGGTATGTTGAGTATTTCACGTTACACTGACCCAAAAGGAAATATTTATTATTCCGGGCATCTGCTGAAGTTACATGAACCGGAGGGCCTGATGCTGGTCGAAAAGGATCAACACTATTATTTCATAGAAACCCAGCAAAGATTCCTTGTTGCAGAATGAAAAAAACTTATAACTATATCACATTCGTTTTACTGCTCATGCAGGTAAATTTATTTGCACAAACACCGCTGCTCAATAGCTATACGCCGGCAACGGCAACTGTCTACCTTGTTTTTGATGGTGCTGAAGTGGATGGTACCATCTGGAATGAACAAGGCAAAATAGTTGCAGCGCCCTCGGGACTGAGTCCGGCCTCCATTACCTGGATACATAAAATGATTGCAGAGCATTTCAAATTATTCAACCTCAATATTACGACTGATCCTGCGGTATATGACAGGGCTCCGGTTCATCAGCGCACAAGAATTATTTTTACGGCAAATGGAAACTGGTATGGACCAGCCACGGGTGTTTCGGCCATTGGTTCATTTGTCTGGGGGGATGATACGCCGGCCTGGGTATTCATGGATCCGCTTTCCAACAATGCGTCCTATATCGCCGCTGCCGCTACCCACCAGATCGGTCATACATTGGGCCTCCAGCATCAAAGTGTTTATGATTCTTATGGAAGCATGATTACCGAATTGAGCGGCGGCGAAAGCAACATATTCTCAAACCAGGCTCCTTTGATGGGCATACCATTTTATAAACAGGCAGACTGGAAAAATGGACACCCGGCTACAGGTGCTCAGAATGTTCAAAGTGACACAGCTTCCATTGCCGGCGCTCCTAACTATA
>DASXKM010000229.1:0-5039 GCA_036496825.1 Puia sp.
AAAATTTATCATCCATAATGAAAATTATTTCCGGAATGATGTCTTAATAAATCCAGCTTATTTTATAGCAGTTCGACATATCCCGTCGAAGCGTTCCGGAACGTTATCAACACCGGGAACAGTATTTGCACTTATTTAATTTTCTACATATCGAGGGTAATCATTATGCGGGTCGGATTTCCATCTGACCCTTTTTATCGGATGAGGTATCGTAAAAAAGTTATGGTTGATCTGAAGAATCAGCCACTTCATGCTTTTCAATGGCTTCACCGATCTCCTGCAGAAAATTTTTATCAAAAATGGCATTCTCCGGATCCGCATCCGGGTACTTAAAGCACCAATCCATTTTTTCTTCGCCGCAGGGGTTGGCGACAATATCCAGATATAATTCCTGATTTTCACTTTCCACTTTGACGGAATAAGATAAAATATCGTTTTCACTGTTTGCGGTTACGAGACCCCGGTAAGGGATTCCGTTATAGAGGAAATCGATGATAAACGGATTCATATTTTATTTACAGTCATTCGGATGAATATCGTGCCAGACCTGGCCCGGTTATTTAAACAATGATTTTAAAAGTCATGATTACAGTGATGAAAGACATTCCGGCCTACGTGGCTGGCTTTACAGCCAGCGGGGAGGTGACAAAGGCGGATTATGAAAAAGTGCTGATTCCCCGAATTGAAGAAGTTTACAAAGAGCATGGCCATATCCATTTTCTTTTCGAATTAAAAACGGAGGTGGGAAATTTTACAACAGCTGCATGGTGGAAAGATCTGATGGTAGGCCTGGAGCATTTCTCAAAATGGAAAAAAATGGCCATTGTCAGCGATCAGAAAGCGGTTGAAAAGATGTCAACATTCGTAAGCCCGGTTTTGCCGGGGAAAACAAAAGGATTCAGCCTGCAGGAAATCGATCAGGCCAAGAACTGGGTGGCAGAAGAAAATTAACGGACTCCGGAAATTAATCGCGCCGGGAATCGGGTTGGCAGAAGAAGATGAACGGATTCCGGCTGTCTGAATAAAAAAGCCCCGAACACCAGTTCGGGGCGGCTTAGCACTTAGTGTTGGCTACGCATAAGCAAAAATCGCTTCGACGGCAAAAACTCTTCTTTAGGTAGACAATTCAATTTTAAAGAATGCTGCATGATGTCCGTGCCTGCTGATCATTTAATATTTCTGTCAGTTTATATTTTAATTCTTTGAAATCACCTGTTTTTGTAATAAACAAACTCGCTCCCAGTATTGGCAGCTTTACCCTGTCGGCCGGATTATTGGACGTTGAAAAAATGACTATCGGTATCCGGTTGATGGACGGATGGTCTTTCATATGCGTAAGAAATTCAACGCCATTCATCAGGGGCATGTTCAGATCAAGAAATATGATGGCAGGAAGTTCCTCACCATCGGTTAGCCTGGATACAGCTTCCAGGCCATCGCCCGCAACCCTGCAATCGTAAGGAAAATGAATTTCTTTCAAAATATCCTTAAAGATGAACTGATCGTCTTCATCGTCGTCAATCAGGAGAATATTTCCTTTTATCATGTTGAAACATTTCTGGGTAACAGAACTTCAAACGAAGCACCCTGGCCCGGATGGCCAATACCTTTTATACAACCCTTATGATTCTGGGCAATTTTTTTGCAGATGGACAAACCGATACCGGTTCCCTCATATTCAAACCGGCTGTGCAGACGCTGGAACAAATCAAATATTTTATCCGCATATTTTGGCTCAAATCCGATCCCGTTATCTGAAACGACAATTTTCCAATAATCCCCTGCATTTTCGGACCAGATGCAAATTTCAAGCGGGATATCAGCTTTTCTATATTTGACAGCATTTGAAATCAGATTATTGAACAGCTGCTTCATTTGATCCGGCACAGCAAGAATCCTCGGCAGGGAGTCCAGCTTTATATGTACATCCCGATTGACGTCTTCGTCTATCTGATAGGCCACCACATCTTTCATTATTTCATTCAAATCGGTCAGCGTCTTCAACTGTACGGAATTCGTTCTGGAATAATCCAGCAAAGAATTGATCATGTGTTGCATGCGTTTGGATGCATTCACAATCCTTGAAAAATAATCATTGGTGGTCAAAGAAAATTCTTCCGGAGCAGTTTCCAGGATCCGCTGGCAGAAGGTTTGTATTTTTCGCAAAGGTTCCTGCAGGTCATGGGAGGCGACATAAGAGAATGAATCCAGTTCGAGATTGCTTTGCGCGAGTTCGGCATTTTTATTCTCAAGATCCTTTTGATAACGAAGCACAATCTCTTCGTGTTTTTTTATTTCTGTCTGATCGGTAATTATCATTCCGATCGTTGACAGGTTGGGCTGCAGTGAGGTAAGGGAAACACAAACCGGAATTATTCTATCCTGTACCTGAAGATTTATTTCACCCTTGCTTTTACCAGTCTTCGCCTTTTCAAATAAGGATTTGAAGTCTTCCATGGATGCCGGTGCGATGAATTCTGAAATAAAACGGCCGATCACTTTTTCATATTTTAACTCCAGCAATTCGAAAAAATAGGTATTGGTGTAAACAATCAAACCCTCCTCGGATAAGTTCACGGCGCCTTCTCCGAATTCCTCAATCAGGAGCCGGTAGGCATAATCACCACTCTGAAGGGTATAGATCTCCGGCACTGCATCAGTATTAAAGGCAAAGGCATCCACCTCGCCGGCCTTGATAGCTTCGATGAGTTGCTCGGATTCCGCCAGCCGGCTTTCCAGGTTTTCGATTTTCAATAAAAGTTCTTCCCGGGTTTCGGTCTGCATGCTTTTATCATTTAAAAGATATGCCCAGGCCTTTGATCACTTTATCCTTATCTGAAAAAGTGCCCACCAGCGTTTTTTTTGGCAAAGGCAGCCGTTTGATCAACGAAGGACTAAATACAATTTGCTGTTCGGCTGCCAGTTCAGGGTGTTTATAAAGGTCAATAATTTCAAGATCGAAGGAATCTTCCAGGTATTCGGCACATAAGCGGTTTATATTTTCAATGGCTTCCATGGACTTGGGGGACATGCCGGATACGTACAGTTTAAGGATCAGTTTACCCTCTGTCAGCATTTCCTTCTTTTTACTTTTACCCATGACGCTGTAAATTTTTTATCGTGACCGGTCGGATATTCAGACCGACAAGTACTTTTTCTTCATTTGAAAGATCACCTATGATTTTCCTCAGTGGCTCAGGAAATTTTCGAACCAGTGTCGGGATCGCAAATATCTGATCTCCTTCAGCCAGTTGCGGATTTTTCAATAAGTCCACAATTTCAATACTATACTTTCCGGCCAGGTGCTCCTCACAATATTTTGTGATATTTTTTAAGGCGAGTACGGACTTCGGTGTCTGTCCCGCGATATAAAGTCTGAGTTCCCACATTTCTTTTGCCATAATAAAAGCGTTTTGATGTACCTCTAATTTTTTAATTTGATTCCTTTTTCGCTGATGGAGAACTCGTTCATTGCATTGGAATGACCCATACCCCTGGATTTAACGATAGATAATTGCCTGATTCTTGATCCATCGCTTATTTCGTTTGTTAACCGGATCCATGTATCTGCCAGGGAAGAAACGGCATCGACTGTATGGTCAAAATGCCCGGTGAATTCCGGATGGGTCAATGCCGTAATAAAGGCATTGATCTGGTTCACCTTTAGCAAATCCATGAGTCTGACCAGCATCGCCCGGACTTCGCTATAGTTTCCAACGGCCACCAGACTGCTGATCGGATCGATGATGACCGCTTTCGGCTTGTGTTGTTTGATCAGTTTATTGATCACCAGCAGATGCATTTCCAGACCATTTAAAGAGGGTCTGGAAGAATGGATTTGCAGCAAGCCTGATTTTATAAATGGTTTAAAATGTATACCAACGGAATTCATATTCCTGATGATCTGATCCGGGGATTCTTCAAATGAAAAAAACAAAACCGGTTCCTTTCGCTGGCAGCTGCTCAATGCGAAATAAGAAGCCAGAATGGTTTTTGAAGTGCCGGCAGTTCCGGTTACAAGAGTACTGTTACCCCTGAAAAATCCTTTGGTCTTGAACAGATTGTCAAAACCCGCATGCCCATAGGATAAGATCTCTGAAGAAGTGCGGTGATCCAGTTTTAAAGAAGTAATCGGAAGAACCGAAATGCCGTTTTCATCAATCAGGAATGGATATTCATTGGTTCCGTGAGTTGATCCCCGGTATTTTACAATACGCAGCCTTCGGGTGGCAATCTGATCATTTACCCGAAAATCCAGCAGGATCACGCAGTCCGAAACATATTCTTCCAAACCCTGGCGGGTAAGTGTGTTTTCACCGCGTTCTCCGGTAATGATGGCGGTGACACCTTTATCCTTCAGCCATTGAAATAACCGTTTTAGTTCGGATCGCAGCAGGGTAGAATTATCCATGCCACCGAACAAGGATTCAATCGTATCGAGAACAATTCGTTTGGCGCCAATCTGATCAATGGCATAGCCAAGTCTGATAAATAATCCTTCCAGGTCATATTCGCCGGTTTCCTGGATCTCCGATTTTTCAATATGGATATTATCGATTCGTAATTTTTTATTTTCTATCAGTTTGCTTAAGTCAAAACCAAGGGACTGCACGTTTGTCGTCAGGTCCTTAATGGATTCTTCAAACGAAACAAATACGCCGGGTTCGTCGTATTCAGTAATTCCTTTCACCAGAAACTGAACGCCCAACAATGTTTTTCCGCAGCCCGCGCTTCCGCAAATCAGTGTTGGACGTCCTTTTGGCAATCCACCACCGGTTATTTCATCTAGGCCTTCAATGCCGGATTGGGATTTCGGAAAAATATCCATTTGCGTTGACTTCATGCAGGAGCTGTTTTATTTTAAATATTCGGGATAAAATCAATGACCAGCTTTATGCAATACTGATACTAAACGAATTTATCCATATTTCCGGTTTAAATCCCGCTGGGCCTGTCATTAAATGGGAAATATTCTCCCCAGGTACCCGCTTTAAAACTCGTATCTGCTGGCATATCTATTGTGGATCCATATATGAAAA
>DASXKM010000230.1:0-6175 GCA_036496825.1 Puia sp.
TGCCAGTTCAGATAAGCCGCGTTGATATTTTCCTCATAAATAAAATGGTTACTGATGCTGGAATCGGATTGCCATTTTTGAATGTCCGAGTTAAATAGTGAATAAGCGGCATCATTGTCTGTTTTTACATAACTGGATTTAATTCCGGCTTCCAGGGTAATATTCTTGTTCAGAATCTTTTTATAGTCAGATTTTATACTGTAAATGTCAATCCTGGAGGGTAACAGGCCGTTCAGCAAATAAGGATCTTCCGAAGGAATATTGTCAGAATTATATAAATAATTATTAGAGTAGGCTGAACCGTTTGTATTATAAAATATATAATCAGCATCTACCGACAACTCACTACCCTTGTCGTCCAGTTTGTCGAGCCAGTTGGCGTTGAATCCCAGATGTGTCTGCGGCGTTTTATTCTGTGATTGCGCAATATTGTATTGAACAAACTGATGCAGGCTGTCGTAGAAGTTAGCCGTGGAAGAAGATGTAAAACTTTCCTTGTCGATCGTGCCGTTAACGGAGATCCCGAATGTATTTTTCCTGTTGGCAAAAAAATCAATACCTGCCCGGAACGTCTGACCGCGGTCCGAATACCGGCCGAAAGTATATTGCGAGGAATATCTGTCAAAAGCAGCAGTTGCATTTTTCCGGAGACTTTTATCTATATTAATTTCATTAAAACCTTCCCAGTAAGAAAATCCATAAGTACCATAAATATTGATCTTTCCCTTGTGCCAGTTGAAATTCAGACTATTTGTATTCTTGAAATATTTCGCGATGATGGCGCTGGTCGTCAGTGATCCGTTGAAGCCGGCGTTTTTATTTTTCTTTGTGATCAGATTGATGACACCTGAATTTCCGGAAGCATCATATTTGGCCGGAGGCTGACTCATGATTTCAACCTGGTCCAGCTGGTTGGAGGGCATATTTTTCAGATAATTGGCCAGGTCCGTTGCATTCAGATAGGTCGGTTTTCCATCGATCATAATGATCACCCCCGGTTTTCCCTTGAGACTGACCTTCCCGTCGTTGTCCACCATTACCCCCGGTGATTTCTCCAGAATTTCCAGCGCGGTAAGCCCGCTGTTTGTCGCAGAGGCGTCTACGTTTACGATCGTTTTGTCGATCCGGTTTTCGACCATTGGACGTTTACCGGTAACCGTTACGGTACCCAGCGAATTGTCTGCCGTGCGAAGTGAAATATTATTTTGCGATGAATTCGGATGGCTGGTATTTATTTCAAAAGGAGGTCCGTACCAGTTTGCGAAACCCACATGAGAGACCGATAAAAAATATTTACCCGCGGCGATATGGTCAAATGCAAATGCGCCGGATTTGTCGGTGATGGCAATTTTTACAAGGGAGGAATCAGGTTGTTTCAAAACTGAAACCGTAACGGCATCGAGCAGTTTTCCATCGCCGTCTTTTACAATGCCGTCTATCTTTCCGTTCTTTTCCTGCGCGAAAGAGACGAAAAAAAGTATTTGTAAAAGGGAAAGGATGGTCAGCGTTCTCATATGCCAGTTGTTCAAAAACCGGGTTAAATATGAAAACGAATTCCGGAATTAAAAACCTAAAAGAGGACAGAGGGAATTATAAAATTTTAACTGGCAATATTTTTAGGTTATCACCCTTGAAGGGGGATCAGGACATTGGTGCGAGGAGTTGTTACTAATCGTTTATCGTGTAACGTTTATCGATTTACGATTAACGATCCACGATATACGATACACGGCCAACTGCCAACCCTACTGTAGCGCCTGATAAATATCCTCCATAATCTTCCCTCTCACATTCATGGAGGAAAGCCTTGAACTTTCCTGGGGATTTACTCGGTTGGAAAGAAAGATAAAAACAATCTTTTTAGCGGGATCTGCCCATACGCAGGTTCCGGTAAATCCGGTATGTCCAAAAGTCAGCGGGGAAGCATCCGCACAGGGATAGGGTTCTTTGCGGGTTGTATTGTCTTTTTCGGGTTTGTCGAATCCAAGACCGCGGCGGCTGATATCACTGTGATAGGCGGTGAAATAATCGATGGTTTCTTTTTTGATATAACGGTGACCGGCCATCGTTCCTCCGTTCATCAGCATCTGCATGATGACGGCGAGGTCATAAGCGTCACTGAATAATCCGGCATGCCCCGATACTCCGCCAAACATCGCAGCGCCGGGGTCATGCACATCGCCACGCAATAATTGACGGCGAAACGGAACTTCCTGTTCGGTCGGCGCTATCCGGTTCAGCGCAAACCGCTCCCTGGGCCTGAATCCCGTTGTTGATAAAGACATGGGCTGATAAAAATTAAAATATGCATATTGATCCAGGGACATACCGCTTAATTGTTCTACGATCTTTCCCATGAAAATAAAATCATTGTCGCTATATATATATTTTCCGATAGTTCCCAGTTTACTGCTTAGTATGCGGTTGTACATGGTGTCCTCCCAGTTGCTGCACAAATAAAGATTTTCGGCCACACGGATACAATGCAGACTGTCCGGAGCAGACGTGTAAAGCCCCGGCAGGGGTCCGTTATCTTTATCCTTCAATATGGTTTCGGCATAAAAAGGAATAAAATCCTTCAGGCCCGCCTGGTGGAGCATGATATCCCAGATCCTCAGACTGTCTTTGTCTGTACCCCGGACCCAGGGCAGATAAAATCCCAGTGTCTGATGCAGATCGAGTTTTCCTTCATCATATAATTTCATGACGGAGATCGTAGTCGCACAAACTTTTGTGACGGAAGCGAGGTCATAGATCGTTTCCGGATATACGGGTTCGGCTTTATTGTATTCGAGTGTGCCAAAGGCTTTTTCATAAGCAACCTGCCCGTCTTTTACAACCACGACTACACATCCCGGTGCCGCCTGCCGGGCAATCGCATTTTTACAAATGGAATCAATACGCATCAGTTTAGCCGGATTGAATC
Organism: Puia sp.; assembly: GCA_036496825.1. Taxonomy (GTDB): domain Bacteria; phylum Bacteroidota; class Bacteroidia; order Chitinophagales; family Chitinophagaceae; genus Puia. The sequence continues at coordinate 2,927 of DASXKM010000230.1, forward strand.
CCAGTGCTTCCGGTGTTACTTCGGGTAGCGGTCCACGTGAGTAGGTGATGCCAAATCCGGCATTCAAACCATTGCAGACCGACACGGGCAAACGGCCGCTGGCGAGGAATTTTCCATTCAGCCAGTCCGCCGCAACCCCCTGCGTAATGTCATTGTCATCATAACATTCCATTAATATCGATGCGTCGCACACATATTTCAGGGCATATGGATTTCCAAAAACAAAACTAACGGTATTGGGCAACCGGCAGAGTTCCTTCAGCAGATGCAGGGCCGGTGCGCTGATTCCAAAATCGTGCGAAGGATAACGATTGATATTATGAAGTCCGATCACGATCAGATCATAACGGTTGCGTAACAATTCAAATGCCGCCGCCGCTTTCACGCTATCCAGACCGTAATCGAAGTAATAAGTGTTCGCATGAAAATCATCGTGTATGCGTTTGCTGAATGTATTATCGTTTGTTAATCCAAAACCGATATACGCAACCCGTTTTGGTTGCGGACCCGGGAACGGCCGGTCACTTTTCCGCACCAGCGTGATCGCCTGTTTTGCGATATTCCTGTATAGTTCCGGTACGTCCTTATTCAGATCTTCGATGAGACAGGTACTATCGATGGGTTGCCAGTGCGCTAGTCCCAGTTGATATTTGGCCGTCAGCACTTTTTTTACACGGCCGTTCAGATCCTTCCATTTTAGTTTTTTTGCTTTGATGGCCTACAATATTTTTTCCATGCTATTTGCCACATCACCCGGTAAACAAAGCATATCGTTGCCGGCGATCAGGGATTCGACGGACGCGTCCCCGTCGGGAAAATATTTGGTGACGCCTTTCATTTCCAAAGCATCCGTAAAACTCAATCCGCTGAAATGCAGTTGCTTTCTGAGGACTCCGGTAACCGTATTAACAGAAATAGAACTGGCCCGGTGTTCCCGGGAATCAATGGCAGGAACATACAGATGTCCGATCATGACGCTTCCTATACCTGCGTCAATTAATTTCTTAAAAGGATAAAGTTCGAGGGTATCCAGTTCCCTCCTGCTTTTATTGATTACCGGCAGGTCATAATGTGAATCAACGGATACATCCCCGTGACCGGGAAAATGTTTCGCTGTGGCCAGAACACCGTTATCCTGCAGGCCCCTCATATACTGAATACCCAGTTCCGCCACCCGCCTCGGATTTTCTCCGAAAGAGCGGTCGTTGATGACAGGGTTATCCGGATTATTATTCACGTCGACCACCGGGGCGTAATCAACCTGTATTCCCATGCGTTTGCACTGTTCTGCGACCGTCTTTCCATAGGCATAAATGAGTTGGGGGTCCTGTACAGCACCGAGCATCATTTGCCGGGGCAGCGGAGCCACGCTATCCATACGCATACCGAGCCCGTTTTCCGCGTCGATGGAGAAGAGAATGGGCGTGCGGGCGATCTCCTGAAAATGATTGATGAATGCAGCCTGTTTTTTCGGTCCTCCCTGAAAAAGGCAAATTCCGCCTACATTGAACCGGCTGATGTCAGATTCCACCTGTTCATCATAGAAAGTGATTTTTCCGGTTCCCTGGTCGATGGAAGATAAACGCACGACGATCAGCTGGGCAATTTTCTCCGAATCCGTCAGGGTTCTAAAAACGGAATCGACCCAGTTATTTGCTGGCAGGTTTACGTTGTATTGCGCATGGAGAGAAAGTGAAAAAACAAGCGAAGCAAGGATAAAGATCTTTTTCATATGGATATTCTTATTCGCGTATCGTCAATCGTTTATCGTGTATCGATATGCGATAAACGATAAACGATTAACGTTCAACCGTCAACCGTCAACCGCCAACCGCCAACCGCCAACTGCCAACGGTCAACGGTCAACGGTCAACGGTCAACCAATCCTAAACCTACGAAGGAAAACGAAATTTATTTTCACTAAATTGCCCGGTCACCAAGGATTTGCTGATGAATGACCTGATTGAACTCCTTCCGGATAATATTGCAAACCAGATTGCGGCTGGGGAAGTGATCCAACGGCCGGCAAGTGCTGTAAAAGAACTGATGGAAAACGCCATCGATGCCGGCGCCAGCCAGGTAAAACTGATCGTACAGGATGCGGGAAAGTCCCTGGTCCAGGTGATTGACAACGGCCGGGGTATGAGTGTGACCGATGCCCGGATGGCTTTTGAAAGACATGCCACTTCCAAGATCCGGAATATTGAGGACCTTTTTCGCATACACACGATGGGGTTCCGGGGGGAAGCACTCGCTTCCATTGCGGCGGTGGCCCAGGTAGAACTGAAAACGAAAAGACCGGTCGATGAGAACGGTACCTGCATAGAAATTGAAAACAGTGTCGTCATCAAACAGGAGCCCGTTGCGTTCCCCAACGGCACCAGTATTGCGATGAAAAATCTTTTCTTCAATGTACCGGCACGAAGGAATTTTCTGAAAAGCAATGCCGCGGAAACGCGTCATATCGTAGATGAGTTTATCCGGGTGGCGCTTTCCTTCCCGGATATCCGTTTCATTTTAATCAGCAACGGACAGGAAGTTTTTCATCTCGAGAAAGGGACTTTAAAACAACGGATCATTCAGATCCTGGGCGTTCACTATACATCCAAACTGGTGACAGTTCAGGAGAATACCGATTACCTCAATATTGTGGGTTTTGTCGGTAAGCCGGACGTTGCCAAACGGACCCGGGGGGACCAGTATTTTTTTGTAAATAATCGCTTCATCCGAAGCGCCTATCTGAACCATGCCGTGATGACGGCATTCCAGCAGATGATACCCGGAGACAGCTTTCCACTCTATGTTCTTTTTATAGAAATAGATCCTTCCAGAGTGGACATCAATGTACATCCCACCAAACAGGAGATAAAATTTGAAGACGAGAAGATCGTCTATGCCTTTGTTCAGGCAGCCGTGAAACACGCGCTTGCACAATTCAGTATTACACCCAGTCTTGATTTTGATCTGGATCCCGCCATCCAGCAGCTCGATGCGATCAATAAGCCGGTCTCTCCACAGGCCGGGCAGGAAATCGAATCATCCAGCCTGTTTAAAACCTTTACGAGAAAAAACCAGGCGCACTTTATCGAGCCGGTCAGTAACAGTGATCTCGCACACTGGAGAACAATAGATACAGAAAATAAGCAATCATCATCCGCAGGCCCCGGCACATTTGCCCCCGGAGCAGGAGTCAGGGCCAATGATTTTTCCGGATCGCCGGCTTCAAAAGCGGCAGGGATTCAACAGGAT
>DASXKM010000231.1:0-7588 GCA_036496825.1 Puia sp.
GTGGGTAAGCCCGAGTGCATATGCGACTGGTTCTTTGTCGTTCGATACAAAATTGTTCCAGGAAAAGATTCCGAATGTTGAGGAAAGAAATGTCGCGGGCATCGGTGGCATGCTGATGTATGATTACACCATGAATGGAATCGTTCAGGGCGTTTATGGATCCGTGAATTTGTCGTATAATATTTTACTGGCTGAAGATTTCTATGGCCGTAAGCAACGTCTCGGATTTGGATTCGGAGGAACGTATGCGAATCGCTACATTGATTTCAGCCGCTTAAATTTCCAGCAACAGTTTACCGGTACCGGATTTAATAATAATCTTCCCAATGGCGAAGCAGCTTTGTCGAATATGACGCCATTCTTTTCTCTGAGTGCAGGCGTCTTGTATTCCTATAGTACGGACAAATCAGACATTGATATCGGAGGTGCCGTATACCATCTGAACAACCCGAAACAAACATTTCTGCAGGATCCACAACAGTTTATCCCGATGAGGTACGTGGCGAACATCACTTATCAGCATGTCCTGAGTGAAGGTCTTATTCTCAACACCAATGGGATTTATCAATATCAGGCAGGAACCGATTACTTTTCAATCGGCGGAGCAGTTGGCTTTTATCTCGATCCCGACGGCGAATCCATTTTAAATCTGGGCGTGTGGTACTGGTCACAAAATGCCATTGTTCCCTACGTAGGACTGCAATATAATGACATGCAAATTGGACTTAGTTATGATGCCACTATTTCAAAACTAAGTGAGTCGGCGTCCAAACCAACAACTTATGAGATTTCTTTTATCCTGAGGGGAAAGAATAAGCCTGCGGGCGTTATTCCCTGCCCCTGGAAGTAAAATTCTATTGCCAGTCGACAGTTGATTAACTTCGCCCTGTTTTTAAGAAATGATATATGACCTATAAAGAATTGGTAAGAGATCATGCAGGAGAAATGATCGAGAAACTGGTCACCGATGTGGTCACCAAGGAGAAAGCGGAAATACACTTTGAAGATGCAGGCGATGACCAATGGTCCGTTGTTCGTATGCATATTTATGAAGAAGACAAAGAAATCGCACTGAGACTGCATGCGAACGATCTGTATGAGTTATATTTTGGCTACTACGATGACAAAGATGAATTTTTTGAAATTATCCGGACGCTCACTCCGGAAGAAAAAGATATCATTCCCAAAGGTCTTCAAAAAATAATGCTGAAGGTGCTGAAAGACGAGGAAGGCTTGCGTGTGCCAGGGAATTTGCTTACTAAATAACTTCAGCAGCTAGTTATCACCGACAATATCGATCCAACAACCATTGCTCGGTTCCATTTTTTCTTGCTCTCCTTGCTACACCTGCAATAACCGGTGAAAGAAAAGACATCCAGCCTGGTGCATTCGAATCTGAAATCGTCAGTGCGACGGCCAGGTGAGCAAAGTTTTTTGGTTTACCTTTTTTGTCGGTCAGGCCGTCTGCAGCCAGCCCATAAAAAATCTTTATGAAATTCTCCATACCGGTATGACCAGGTGCAAACGTGATATGAAATTTTACCTTATCATTCGTTTCATTATAAAACCGGTGAGCCGTCCCCGCTGGTACAGTCACTGATTCGCCAATACTCAGGCGTTTCTTTTCCTTTCCAACCTGCAGGAACAAAACACCTTCCTTTACTTCAAATTTTTCGGAAAATGTTTTATGATAGTGCAAAGGTGGGCCGTCACTTTTTCCCAGGTCTATTTCTACGAGCGTGTATGCTCCCGCTGTTTCCAAGGAAGTTTTTAAAAATTCAGCGGAATCATTGATTGCGGGATTGACGAATAATCTTTTTTCCATGATTGATTATTGAACGGTCCGTTTTTTATAAAATGCATTCGCTATAAATGATAGCGGCAGTCCGATACAGATAATCAAAATGCCCATATTAATCAATACGCCTTCGATTTTGAATGGGCGATGGACCGTATTTGATAAAGGCACCACGACCAGGTTCATCACAGACCACACAAAAAGTCCGTATACGATTCCTGTCACCATTCTGTTTTTCGACAACACGTTCATTTTGGGGTACAGCCAAAATAAAAAGACGGTGAATGCAAATGCGATGGCATAGTGTAAAATAAATCCTGTTAATATCATGGCCGTTCCGCCATCTCCTGCTGTCTTGCCAAAAATGCCGCTGGCAATAAATTTAAATATCACCAGGAAATTTGTCTTCCCGGATTTTATATAATAATAGATAAAGGCAGAGAGAATATCCATTGTGCCGGTCAGCAGGCCAGCCTGTAGTATTTTTGCATTTCGCGTCGTCATTCAGTCCTTTAAATTTGTGTTTGTAGTTTCGGTCGTCCTTAAATATATCCTTTTATTCGAACTAAACGATCAGATGGATCACAAGCTGATACATTTTTCCAGATTTAAAAAGACAGACATTTTCAGAATAGATAGTTTGCCGGTCACCTGTTTCCAGGCGAAGATGGCCATCGACGCAGATGGCTCCCCCAGGGCCTATCATCCGGATAACACGGGACTCGATGATTTAAAACACGGGGGTTACCCCGGAAACTGGTGGGGAATCGCGACTGATAATGAGATGTCAGGAGGAAAACCTTTGGTGCAAAAAGAATCAGATCCCGCTCCCGGATATTATGTTTCTACAACCTCTCTAATTGATGCCCGCTATGAATATCAGAATCCGCTGAGATATGTAAATGCCGAAGAAATTCCATATTACGTTCTACCGGATCATTTTTCTCCGGCCATTCGATTGGGCGATATCGCGTGGATCTACAATACCCATAACGGAAAACATTCATTTGCGGTTTTCGCGGATGTGGGTCCTGATGTCGGTGAAGGATCCATGTATCTGGCAAAAAAACTGGGCATCGACAATCATCCGCGTTATGGTGGAGTTTCTTCAGGTATTCTATATTTTATTTTCGAAGGATCGGGGATTGGAAATGGCAGGCATGTAACCGAAGAACAAATGATTGAAACCGGAAGCAAATTATTAAATCGGTTTTCAGTTCAGGAACTGATCACTTTATTTAAGAAGTGAAGACCATTTCAAAACTCCCACCCAACTTTTATGGTGAGTCTGTTCAGATTATAATTAATTTTCTCTTTGTCCTGAAGGCCGTCCGGTGGATAATAAATATAAGTTTGATAAGTTTCGCTTAATTTCTTCAATGAATATCCGATGGAAAGCAGCAGATGATTATTTCTCCCGATGCCAACCTTATATCCCATTCCCAGATCTGTATAAAAGCCGGAATTGAAATGATCATCTGTAAAATACATTGGCTTTTCGTTGTCGGTAAGCCAGCAAAAATTCACACCCATATCTGCATAGGCAAAGAATTTGTTTATACCGCTACCAAATTCTTTTCTCAGATCCAAGAACAGAGGGATCGTTCTGTAGCGGTAGAAATCAAGTCCCACGCCAATTCCTCCATACCATGATCGATACTGCATCCCGTTGATGGTTTGTATCTGGAATGCAGAACCCGTCTGCCCTTCCAATAATCCAATATTATTGATAGAATGGAATTGCCAGGCCGGAGTTGCGATTTTCTGCTGGCCGTAAATAACGCCTGACAGGATTAAACCGAAAACTAAAATAAGGATGGGTTTCATTTTAGTCTTGTTGAGTGGATAGTTTGCTGATCAGATGAATATTGGTCAGATCTGAGTAATCGTATTGGTAAATGGCGTTTGAGGCGACAACGATGGCTATTCCGTTCTGAGCGATCACATCATAGTCAACGGCGTCATTCAGTTGTTTTATCATCTGCAGGTTTTTCACGTCGGCTGCATTGTATATTTTCAACCCGTCCCTGCCGTCGCAAATAAATAAAATATCTCCATCTTTGGAAAGACCTGCCGGGTGCGTAAGCTGATAGAATTTGACTTCCACCGTATTGGAAACATCCCGGATATCAATAATCTGAAGTTCATTTGCAGAGCCAAGGCATGCACTGGAATCGTTTAGCGTAACATATGCGTAATTATCATCCGCTATGACAGGGTCACAGCCACGCACATGCGTAAACTGGCCTAGCAAAGAGGGCGTTGATGGTGATGACTGCACGTCGTACATATACATGCCGTTGTTTGTACCTACAAACAACCTGTTTTTCAACGGATAAATCGTTTCCACATGCAAGTCTACCTGCACTGAGCTGGTTTGAGCCGGGACATAGGAATTGCTGATATCAAAAGTCGTCAGACTGGAATAGCCGACCGTGTACAAAAATTTGTTGATGATACTGAATCTGGCCGTTGAACCATTCGTGGCTGTCTTATTTGGGACGGCAGCGTTGGGAGCTGCTGCTACTGAAGGTGCAAAAGAACAGGTAGGACAACCAGCGTAAACGGGATAAACATTTACAGGGTCGTAATCTACCGTTGTGTCCCTTGTTGTATATCCAACAATGACGTTTATAGAATCGGGATTAAATCCAGCGCCCACAACGGTACCGGGCACATAATAATAAATGGCATGATCAGGAAAAACATTAGCGGCAAAGTTTTTCGCCACTACATCCAGCGGGTTGCTGATATCAAATGTTACCAGGTCGCCATAAGCATCTGCATACATGGTTTTTCCGCTGATGGCCATGTCTTCGTTACCGGGAATATTTATAAAGGAAATATTTTTAGGGTTGGACGGATCGCTGTTGTCAATGACATGAATACCCTTTAGCGGTTCAGATAAATAGATAAAATTACCTGCCACCGTAATCTTGCCGCCAACACCGATGTTCATCGCCGGCTGGCTTTTGATCGATTCCCTGAATTTTGTGAGTACTTCGAATACCGGTGTGCTTATTTTATAGGTCCTTGTGATTTTATCCTTCATGCATCCGGTAAACAAAAATGCAATCAGGACCGAAAACAATATATTGTTTTTCAGCCAGGTTTTCTGCTTCATACAAAGAGGGGTTTTGCAGTTGACTGCGAAACAACCATGAACGTTGCATGGATCTATTTTTTTCCGGGAATAAAAGAAATTTTCAGTCCCGCATAGAAAAGATGTCCCGCATTTCCATCATTGGTATTTACAAAACCAGTGAATCCATATTGCAATTGTGGTCCGATCTGCCATTGGTTTTTACCCATCGGAAATCCAAACATCAAAGCGGTCACGCCATTTAACTGCATTTTATTTGGCCGCAAATAATTACTAAAATAGACGTTTGTATTCGGATCATAATAAAGCGCGTTACTACTCAGGATGTATGCCGGCGTAAGACCCAGTTCCCAGATAAAAGGTGTCTTTTTACTTTTGTTCCATTGAAAGTTGACCAACACAGGTATCCCGATCAGATGATACTGATTGGTAAATGTCTGACTGCGTGCATTTTCATAATAACTATCTGCCACGATTGTCTGATTAATACTGTTGGTCGTGACTAAGGTTGTATTTATCTTACCACCCGTTCTCATCGTGGTGGAATAATAATGATAATTTACACCGGCTGAAACAGAAAAACGCCTTGATAAATTTCTGCTCACAAAAGCACCGGCCTGAAAGGATAAGCCCGGACTTATTTCTGAGGAAGAATTATTTCTATTTACAGTGGTTGGCGGGACAGAGATCGTCGAGTAAGTAACCTGCGATAAGGTCTTTACCGAATTAAAAAGATTCTGATTCAGATTTGAACTGCCAATACCACCTGTAAATCCAAGACTCCAGGCAGATGATTTCTTTTTTTGCTCTTTATTTTTTGCGGTTGCCGCACCGGCAGCAGAATCTTTCTTTGATTGGTTTTCCTTTGAACCGGCAAGCATGATTCCTGCGGCTGAATCAATCATCTTTTTAGGATCTTTTTCGACTCCGGTATTTGCTGATTTATTGTTGTAGTTATTTATTACAATATCCGCCGTTCCCGCGGCCGCTGCACCCGGGCCGGATTCATTTGTTTCTTTCGTTTTTGTCGCCACAATAGCCTGATTTTTACCCGAACTTAAGCCATCACGGTTATGATCAACCGGTTTTTGATTCTCTGCCGGAGCCGCCGTGAAATGTTGTTGATTATTTTTTGCTCTGGTCAGATTGTCCTTTTCATGACTATTTTTATGCGGTTCCGCGGATTGAACGACCGTAGTTTTCAATTTGTTGTCCCGAGCTTCCGTAGATGGAGCTTCCGGTTGCCCGCCCTGCTTTTCTATGCTCCTGTCCTGGTCCGCTTTGTTCTCTATATTGTTTGAAGAATTTTTATTCCGAATAATTTCTGAAGAATTACTATTTGAAATAAAATAATAAGCGCTTCCTGCCAATAACAGGCCAGGAACGAAAAAAAGCCAGAACAGGGGAATACGGCGTTTTTTTTCGTTTTTGATTTCCCTGTCTACTCCGTCCCACACGGATTCACCGGGTGCAAATCCCAGCTGCTCCATTTTTTCACGAACCTGTTTTTCAAATTCATTTTCGCGCATACATGTCCGTTTTACTATCTATAGAATTTTTCGTGATCCAGTTTATCAGCAGTACTCTTGCCCGGGCATATTGCGATTTGGACGTTCCTTCGTGTATACCCAGAATTTTCCCGATCTCCACATGCGTGTAGCCTTCCACTGCGTGCATATTAAAAATGGTTTGATAACCCGTCGGTAACTGCCGGATCAGGTCGGCCAGTTCCTTTGCACTCAGTATCAGTTCCGGATTTTCATCCGAAACCAGGTGCAGGCTCTTATCTGTAAATGACAGATCGTATTGATAACGACTTTCGCTTTTTAAATAATTGATGGCCGTATTAACCATGATTCTTCTCACCCATGCGCCCAGTTCGCCCGTACCATTAAACTGGTGGAGGTTTTTAAATACCTTTATAAAACCTTCCTGCAAAACATCCTCTGCGTCGGACATGGATTTGGTATATCGATAACAAAGTCCCAGCATAGAATGGGCAAAATAAGTATAGAGTTCACGCTGTGCGGAAGCTTTTCCGTTCAGGCAGTCGCTTAACAACTTAGTTTGATCCATCTGGTCCAACACTGACATTTAAATATGACAAACCGTTGCATTTCGTACTTCACAAAAAGCCAATTGCCACGGGGGATCTAATATAGGGAATGATTATCATATATTGCTGAAGGCTTAGGGCGTAAGGCATAAAGCCCTAAGCCTAAAGCCTAAAGCCTAAATTCATCTCAAATACAACGAACGTGAAAAAAAATTCAGGAAGAAGAAATTTTATTCAAAAGACTTCCATGGGCTTAGGGGGGATGGCGGTTTCGCCCTTTCTGACTTCAAAGAATGAAATAGTACCGGCTCCGGAGCCCGATGCAAAAAAACTCAATATCGTTTGTATCGGAGCTCATCCCGGCGATCCTGAATTCGGATGCGGCGGCACCATGGCAAAATATGCACAGGCGGGTCATACCGTTACTTTTCTTTATCTGACAAGAGGTGAGGCCGGAGATCCGTCTAAATCATACGCGGAATCAGCGGACATCCGTACCAAAGAAGCTGAGAAAGCCTGTAAGATATTAAATGCAAAAGCCGTTTTTGTCGGGCAGATCGACGGGAACACAATATTAAGTAAAGAAAAAAATGACGAAATCGGCAGACTGATTTCATTGGAAACTCCGGAT
>DASXKM010000232.1:0-5912 GCA_036496825.1 Puia sp.
ACTGTTGTTTTAGCGCGGCAGAAATATTAGCCAGGTTGGCAATCAGATCCGGCTCCCCTTCCAGCAGCGCTGTAATCTGCGGAATAAGTTCCAGGTACTGCTCTTCCTTGGTGCCTTTTTTTATTATTAATTCTTCCGCCATTTGATCAGAATCAGGGAGTCAAAGGTAAGCCAGTGTATTCAATACCGAGACCGGGTTTTCCCGAAAGGGCCACTTTACCATCCTCAATTTTTATTCCGCTGGCAATATCTTCATCCAGCAAAAGTATACCATCCATATCAACGTAATCCAGCAACGGCAACAGATGACCGACAGCCGCAGATCCGATCGTACTTTCATTCATGCTGCCCGCCATGACCTTCATACCCAATTTCCTTGCGGTTTCAATCATACGGAGGGCTGGCGTAATTCCGCTGCATTTCGTCAGTTTAATATTTATGCCATGAAAAAAGCCATGGCAAAGCTCCACGTCATTTTCGAAAACGCAGGATTCATCTGCGATTAATGGAATGGGTGATTTTTTAAACAGCACAGCCATCCCTTCCAGGTTATCTTTTGCCAATGGCTGTTCAATGAATTCAACCCCGCATTCATACAGGGCGGGAATCAGATCCAGTGCTTCCTGAAGGCTCCAGCCTGCGTTTGCATCCACGCGCAGTATCGCTTCTGTGTTTTTTCTCAAAACACGGATGATGCGGATGTCCTCTGGCGTTCCTAACTTTATTTTATAAATGGGCCAAGGTTTTTCACGCATTTTCGCCAGCATTTTTTCCACGCTATCAATGCCGATCGTATAATCTGTCAAAGGCCCTTCATTTATAGTGAGTTTCCAGCAGGAGTACAATGGTTTTTTCTGAAGTTTTCCGAAAAGATCCCAGGCGGCGATATCTAACGCACAAACGAGAAAAGGATTATCGGGAATAAGATGATGCAAAAAATGCCAGAACCTGCCCGGTTCAGTGAAAGCAAATTTTTCGATCAGTGGTTTTTTTAATTCCAGGTCCGCAATCATTTTTTCCACTGTAATTCCATAATAGGAAATAGCAGGAGCTTCGCCATAACCAATTTGTCCAAATTGTTCTATACTCACCACCAGTGTTGGCTGATGTGTTTTTGTTCCCTTGGAAATGGTAAATGGATATTTGAACCGGAGATTATAAGGAATGTGCTGAATTTTCATCGGGTTCGTTATCTGCCGGAAGATTTGACCATTTCCCTGAGCTGTTCGTTGAAAGATTTTGCCTTGAGAAGATCTTCGAGGTAAATATGTGTCCTGTATCGCCAGTAATGATTGGAAATCGCTGGTATGTTGATCCGCTCGTCATTCGGATTCTCCCTTCTTATATTTTCATCCATACCCAGCAAATCCTGCAGCTGGAAGATACTCCACATCGCCGGCGAATGCAGATGCTGCTGCACAATTGCCTTGTTTATCCACGCATCACAGAAAAAAGGTGCTTCACCCCACTGTCCCAATTCCTCATTAAAAAATTTTTGTGTTTTGACTCTGTCTTCTTCCCACCATCCGCGTACCGTACTCATATCGTGCGTTGATGGCGTAACAACTGATAAATAAGGTGCCGATGCCGGATTGAAAAATTCTTTTGTAACATCTTTCGGCATTCGTTGAATTTCGAGACTGAGGATACCAGTCTCCTTCATTACATCCGGCACGCAGGAGGGCACCATACCTAAATCTTCGCCACAGACCAGCATATTGGTAGACCTTTTTAAAAGAGGCAGTTTTTTCATGGCTTCCTTCTTCCAAAAATTATCCTGACGGCGGAAAAAATAATTCACATAAAGATCCCTGAGCTGATTTTGTAAATGCCAGTCCAGATAACGGAAGGAAGAGGTCGATTCCATCGAGATTCGAAAATGAAATTCCTTTCCATCAGATCCAGCTACTTCAAAGAGGATGACATTTGAAATCAGGTCCATCAATACTTCCCTGCTGAGAACATCTGAGGGTTCATTTGTTTTTTCCTCAAAATAATCAACTACTTTTCTTTGGGTGTTTACAAAGTCTTTAATATTGAATCTGCCCTGTTTGTCCTCATCAAAATAAATGGTTTTTACGTTCTCGGTAGCCGTTCCAAAATATTCCCACAATACCGCTTCGTTAATAAATGGTCTTGTATAGCGGTCCTTGTCAAAATTGATATTTCTTTCATCGAACTCTACACGGTGTATAGAAATAGCATGTTCGAAATGTCCCATGATTCCTTCTGTTTGTGAAACCGGAATGCTCCATATCCTGAAAAAACCAAGAATATGGTCAATGCGGAACGCGTCGAAATAAATAGCCATCTGGGTAAAGCGGTTTTTCCACCACTGAAAGGAATCCTTAGCCATTCTTTCCCAGTCATAAGTGGGAAAGCCCCAGTTCTGTCCCTTTACTGCAAACGGATCAGGCGGAGCCCCGGCCTGCATATCCAAATGATATAATTCCGGTGACACCCAGGCATCGCAGCTGTGCCGGTAAACACCAATCGGAATGTCTCCCTTGAGAATGATTCCACTTTCGTGTGCATATATCACCGATTTTCTCAACTGACGATAAAGATGATATTGAACGAAGTAATGAAAAGCAATCTGATCGTATTGTTTGGATTGGGGCGAACTGAGTTTATCAACTGCCAGTTTGGTATACTTTCCAAATGTTTTCCATTTGCTGAAGTCGACCGTTTGATTGGCATCTCTCAGGTAACAAAAAGCCGCATAAGGAACCAGCCAGGATTTATTCTGATTAAAAAAACCGATAAAATCTTCATCCGCAAGAAAGTTTTCTTTCTCAATGGTAAAGATTTCTTTGGCGTTTTCTGTTTTGATCCGCATGACTGATTCATAATCCAGATCCGGTAAAATATTCAACTGTTTTTGTATTTTTTTCAGGGGTTTAATGACAGCCATATTTTTCTTACCCGCCATTTCTTCCAAATTCAGGTACAAAGGATGCAAGGCAAATGCGGAGATCGCACTGTAAGGATAGGAATCCATCCATGTGCCGGTGGCGGATGTATCATTGACGGGAAGAATCTGTATCAGTTTGAGACCTGTTTTACGCGCCCAGTCTACCAGCAGACGAACATCAGAGAACTCGCCGGTTCCCATAGAGTCTTTGCTTCTCAGGCTGAATACCGGGATGCTCACGCCGGCTCCCTTCCAGGTACTATTCGGCAACCGTATGAATCCATCGTGCTGAATCGTAAGTCTGCCCTCTCTTGCATCACCCAGCAGTATCCGGTTCGGGCCATTTTCAAAATGCACCAGTGTTTTATGTTTCGTATCGTAAACACCATATTTGTAATGGACGGGAAAAGAAAGACCGGATAAATTGAGTTCGATCGTCCACCAATTTCCTTGCTTGTTCAGTATCAGGGGTTCGGTCATGGACCATTCCCCCAACGTTTCGCCATTGCCGGAAATACATACTGACTCATTCGAATGTAAAAGGGGTGCTTTTACTTTAAATATATGAGTATAGGATTTGGGTGTTTTCTTCCCGGATTTTTTGGAATGCTGCGGCAGAAGGATTTCCTGGAACGGCGCTGTATAAAAAGTGTTTTCGTACTCCCCGGAATGATTCCAGGTATCGAAAATCTGGAGGTCGTCGTGACGGGATGTAAGGCGGATTTCACGATCGTTGCCCCATTCCAGCACCATGCTTCCGTCCTCCATTTTCAGCTGGTAGTAATATTGAACCGGATCCACCGGAACGCTGGCCAATTCTACGGTGATTTCCCAGAAATCGGTATTCTTATATTTCATAAGGACCGGCTGGGTATTTAGTTTATTCTGAAATCCCAGCTCCGGGATATTCCCGGAGATGTAAAGATCCTGACCCGGTTTTGTACTGAATCGTAAGTAAAAATGTATTTTCATCCTGGATGGAAATTCAAACTCCTGGTTGTTAAGAAAGAAGACGCGGTCACGAAAATACCAAAACAGCCACTTGTAATAAAATTAATGTCTGAGTATAATCAGAATGGGGAATTGGAATATATTTGCGCAACAAACAACTACATGGAAAACACTAAAAAATACACAGGTCTTTACTGGATCCTATTTATTCTTTCGGTGATTGCATTTATTGGTCTTTACCAGGTCATCGGCGGAGTAAGCATACTGGTACTTCCTTTCAACTGTACTTTTTTTGCAAAGGCACTGGATATTATGTAGTGTCATTTTCTTTCTTCCCAGAATAAAAAAAACACTGTGAGTGATTACAGTGTTTTAGACTTTCGAACCTGCACGGAACTTTTCCGTGTCGCAGTGCCGGTCATTCTATATTAGATTGCCCATTTTCTGGTAATACGCGATGTTTGTTTCATACCCTGGTGAATTTTCCAGAGATCCACGACCGCAAATCTTTTCTTCTTTGCAGGCATCACAATTCCGGTTGCGATTGTTTCTTTCACTTCGGTTGTCAGTTTCTTAAAGGTTTCGGTATCCATCTGTACAATAGATGGCATTACAACTTGTTTCATAAAAATTACTTTTTAAAGATTAAAAAAAATGCTGAGCAATTGGAGGAGAACACAAAAGAATCGTTAGAAAGAAGTGTAGTACCTATTTTGATCTTGCAAGACTGTTAATTGCTCTTAATTGCGATGCAAATATACAATGCATTCGCTTCCTGTCAAACCCTTATTATAAAAAATTATATCATGTCCAACGTTGAGTTTCATACATAACTGCTTAAATAATAAGGGCTGACGCACTGGTCAGCCCTTATCTCCATGTATTCAGTTAAAGTCATTTAACTTCTTCAAACTCAGCATCTGTAACGTTCTCAGCATTTTTGTCTGCATTCGAATGTTCGTTACCGTTAGGCTGACCTTCTCCGGCAGATTGCGGTCCTCCTTCCTGTGTTCCTTTGTATAGATGTTCAGACGCTGCAGTCCACGCAGTATTGATTTCTGCGATCGCCGCATCAATTTTTGCAATGTCCTGTGCTTTCTGTGCTTCCTTTAGTTTAGTGAGAGCAGATTCAATCGGAGCCTTTTTATCGGCCGGCAACTTGTCTCCCAGTTCCTTGAGCTGTTTCTCTGTCTGAAAAACAAAACTATCTGCCTGATTGAGTTTATCAACACGTTCCCGCGCTTCTTTATCTGAGGCTTCATTGGCTTTAGCTTCTGCTTTCATCTTTTCAACTTCTTCTTTGCTCAGACCACTGCCCGCTTCGATACGGATCTTCTGTTCTTTTCCGGTTCCCTTATCCCTTGCCACTACATGAAGGATACCATTGGCATCGATGTCGAATGTTACTTCAACCTGCGGTACGCCACGAGGTGCTGGTGGAATTCCGTCCAGGTTAAACATTCCCAGGCTCTTGTTTTGATTTGCCATGGGTCGTTCACCCTGTAAAACATGTATCTGTACACCGGGTTGGTTATCGCTCGCCGTAGAGAAAGTCTCTGATTTTTTTGTAGGGATGGTTGTATTGCTGTCGATCAAACGGGTCATTACTCCTCCCATAGTCTCAATACCGAGGCTCAGAGGCGTTACGTCCAGCAACAACACATCTTTTACTTCTCCTGTTAACACGGCACCCTGAATCCCGGCTCCTATGGCAACCACTTCATCAGGGTTTACACCCTTATTGGGTTTCTTGCCAAAGAATTTTTCAACAATTTCCTGCACTTTCGGAATTCTTGTGCTTCCCCCTACGAGAATTACTTCGTCGATCTGTGAAACATTCAATCCTGCATCTTTCATAGCCTGTTCGCAGGGCTTGAGACATCTTTCAAAAAGCTTATCTGAAATCTGCTCAAATTTAGCACGGGTCAGTTTCTTTACGAGATGTTTAGGTACTCCGTCAACAGCCGTAACATATGGTAGATTGATTTCTGTTTCGGTTGAAGAAGACAATTCAATCTTTGCCTTTTCAGCCGCTTCTTTCAGGCGC
>DASXKM010000233.1:0-2098 GCA_036496825.1 Puia sp.
ACTGTTGTTTGGATTTTTGACAAAATGGAATTTCACCACCGTTTTTTTCAAATATAGTGACCTGGTTGGTATCATAGCCAAAACCCGCTCCGGCATCATTTAATGAATTCAATACAATCATATCTGCATTTTTCGATACCAGTTTTTTCCTGGCATAAGATGCTTCATCCGTATTCTCCAACGCAAACCCAACGAGGATCTGCCCCGGTTTTTTTATTTCTCCCAAAGCACGCAGAATGTCTTTTGTCCTGGACAATTCCAATGTGAACGTTTCTGAATTCTTTTTTATTTTTTCGGAAGAAAAAGAAACCGGCGTATAGTCTGCCACGGCGGCCGACATTACGGTAATCTGTGCGGAGGGAAATATTTTGAGACACGCATCATACATTTCTCCGGCCGATTGTACCCGGGTTACACGTATGCGCGGGTCATTTACTTCGATGGTTGAAGGACCGAGAACCAATTCCACTTCAGCACCCCTTTGCGCGAGCTCCCTTGCCAGGGCGACACCCATTTTCCCTGTTGACTGGTTCCCGATAAAACGAACCGGGTCAAAGGGTTCATGAGTCGGACCGGCGGTCACCAATGCTTTTTTCCCTTTTAATTCTGTACTAAAAAAAAAATTCATCTCCAGATAGGAAATGATTTGTTCGGGTTCGGCCATTCGCCCGTCACCATAAAGGCCGCTTGCCAGTTCACCTTTTTCAACCGGTATTACACGGGTTCCGAAGGATTGTAGTTTTTCTACATTGGCCTTTGTTGACGGATGCTTCCACATGTCTTCATCCATGGCCGGCGCAACCACAACAGGACATGTAGCTGACAAATAAGTAGCAAGTAGTAAATTATCGCAGAGGCCATTCGCCATTTTGGCAAGTGTATTACAGCTAAGCGGTGCGATCAGCATCACATCGGCCCATCGTCCGAGCTGGACGTGATTAATCCAGGTATCATTCTGTGACAGCTCGCTGAGAACTTCGTTTTTTGAAATGGTAGAAAGCGATAAAGGCGTCACGAAATCTTTTGCCGAAGGCGTCATCATTACTTTTACCTCGGCACCTGCTTTTATAAGGACCCTGGTGAGAAGGATGGACTTATAAGCGGCAATGCTGCCGCTGATACCCAGAAGTATTTTCTTTCCTTCTACCATAGATAAAATTAAAGCCTAGCTGAAAAGATCGTCTTCGTTCTTACGGTAATAGATCTTGTCTTCCATGAATTCCTGCGTTGCCAGCAATGCTGCATTGGGCATTCTTTCATAAGCTTTGGAAATTTCGATTTGCTCCTTATTCTCGTGAATTTCCTCCAGGCTGTCAGTATGGGTCGCGAACTCTTCCAGTTTACTGTGGAGTTCTTCCTTCATGGTAATATTGATCTGGTTAGCCCTTTTCGCAATGATGGCAATGGATTCGTAGAGGTTGCCTGTTTTGTTCTTCAGGTCAGTCAGATTTTTTGTCTCTGCCGTATTGGAAATATGGGTGCTAACTTGACGCCTTAGTTTGCTCATGATCTATTTTTTTTATTGTATTTGTGGTAAGTTCCTGATAATCCTGAACCTGTTTCTTCAGTTTGCTATCAGGAAAGCGGTCGTTAAATTCATTGATATCGGTAAGCACCTGATCCAGGCGCGCTTTTTTCTTTTCTTCCATGCTTCCCAAAGCGTAGAGATATTCTGATTTGATAATGTACAATTTATACTCATCGCTGAACTGGGAATCAGGATAAGTATTCATCAGGGTATTGAAAGTGAGCGTAGCCGCTTTTAAATAGGCGATATTGGTTTCCCGGAGATTAAAATAAAGTTTGGCGGCTTCAAAATCCTTTTCTTCCAGTTTGGCCCGGCATTCTTCTATGATCTGGGTCGCTTCTTTCACTTTGTCGGAATTGGGATGCTGGGCGATAAATGCCTGCATAAAACCCATTGCCTTGGTAGTATTGGTTTGATCGAGTTGATATTTAGGCGACTGCTTCCAAAAGCAGAATGCCCGCATATATTCCATTTCGTCAGCCTTCGGACTATTTGGGAAGGCTTCCGCAAATCCTTTGAACAGGTTTTCGGCGTTGATATAGTCCTTCAGATAAAAAGCGCAATAGGCAT
>DASXKM010000234.1:0-2116 GCA_036496825.1 Puia sp.
GCGAATGACCTTTGTATGTATTTATTGAATACAGCGCACGTGTCATCTGTTATGGGCGATGCATTTGGAGAACCAAAATGTATACGGTTTTCCTATGCAAACAGTATGACTAATATCGAAAAAGCCTGGAAGAGGATCGGAGACGCGCTCGCGAAATTACACTAAGCACAAGTCTGGAAGACTGGAAGACTGGAAGTAAAAATGCACTTTCAGACTTTCAGACTTCCAGACTTCCAGTCTTCCATGAGTTTCTCATGGATGTCGAGCACCTGCGGAATTAATGGTTGAATCCCGTCATTCTGTATAACAAAATCACAACGGCTGATCTTTTCTTTTTCATCCATCTGATTTCGTATGCGATCCAGCACTTTTTCTTTTGAGATATGATCTCTTTCGACTACTCTCTCAATACGGAGGGACTCAGGTGCCGTCACACCAATTACATAATCTAAATATTTTCCAAGACCCGCTTCAAATATCAGCGCAGCCTCCTTTATAGCATAAGGCGCTTTCTGATTTTTCATCCAGTTTTCTGATTCCCGGATCGTCACAGGATGTACAATCGAATTCAGGAGATTTAGTTTTTCCTTATCCGGAAAAACAACGGACCCCAGGTAGGAACGGTCCAGTTCACCGTTTTTATAAGCATTGGTTCCAAAAGCCGATATGATATTTTTCTTCAGCTCCGGATCCTTGTTCATCAGGTCCCTGGCGGCTGAATCGGCATAGTACACAGGAATCGAGAGCACTTCGAAAATCTGTGCGACCGTTGTTTTACCTGAACCGATTCCGCCGGTAAGTCCGATTTTCAGCATCCGACAATTTACTGCAAAAAAAGAACGCTTCCCGATTGGGAAGCGTTCAGACTGTTTTATTATTTCTTATCGGTGGCCGCCAGAGCTGCCTTATTTATATTTTGTGTCCATTCTATAGAAATGGCACTTTTTTCAATTTTCATATAACTTCCCGGACTTGTTTCCAGCATGATCGTCCCGTCTTCATTTACTTTGTTAACTGTTCCATGAATACCCGCGATGGTTACGATTTTATCGCCCTTCTGCATATTCTGCTGAAAGGTTTTGGCGAGTTTCGCTTTTTTAGCCTGAGGGCGAATCATAAATAGCCAAAACACGAGGATCATTCCGCCTAACAGAAGTAATTGTAAACTGCCACCACCTGGCGCTGACTGTAATAAAATAACTGAAGTGCTCATTGTATTGTTTTTTATATCTGTACTTACCATTTTTTCTTTTGAACCAGGACACTAAACTCAATTTCATTGCTTTGTGTACCCTGTGTATTGGCGATGACATAAATTTTTTTATGATTAATGCCAACCCTTCCTTCACTATTGAACGAAGCTTTAATAACACCTTCCTTTCCCGGCATGATCGGTTCTTCGGGCTGTTCGGCTACCGTACATCCGCAGCTGGGCTGCACCCGGGCGATAATCAGGGGTTTGGAGCCGGAATTTAAAAACCTGTATGCCACTTCCAGTTTCTGACCTTCCGGGATACTGCCAAAATCACGGGTGGTTGAATCCAGCCATTTAATCTTTGTATACTGACTGCTGTCTTTTGGAAGTTGCATGGACGATCCACCCTTCGATTTCGTATCATTCTGTCTGCAGGAGATCAGCCAGGAACCCATAATAAAAACCATCACTACAGCGCGCATCTGTCAGTATTATTTGCAAACCTATATAAAAAATCATACATGGATCAGGAGGCTTTAAAATTCACTTTATGCATCCTGTTTGCATTCACCAGATCTTTATGAATATTATCAAGTATCCCGTTTACAAACTGTCCGCTGAGTGGCGTGCTATATTCTTTGGCCAGATCAATATATTCATTGATAGTCACCTTCGGAGGAATGGTTTCAAAAAAAAGAAATTCGCAAACGCCCATCTGCATGAAAATCATATCGAGTGTGGCGATTCTTTCAGCATCCCAGTTTTTTAGCTTGGGGCGGATCAGTTCCATGCTTACTTCTTTCTTCTCTATCGCTGCAGTCACCAATTCGCGGGCAAAGGAAGCCTTATCCGGACTCACTATTTCTTCAAAATTGAAGGCGCTCGTCTTATTCAGGTAGCCGGTAACCAGTTTCTGCATCA
>DASXKM010000235.1:0-6083 GCA_036496825.1 Puia sp.
TTCTGCTTTCATTTTGCTTTCCTCCTCTTTCGTAAAAACGCCTTCCGTTCGTGGTATCAACCTGCAAAATTCCTTATCGATTGGCTTCTGGCACGGAGAGCTCCTACGACCTGATGGCATACCAATCGTTTTTAATTTTCAAACCAAAGTCGTTTCAGGGAAAATAATTATTTATATCATCAACGGCACCGAAAAGTTGCAGGTAAATGATATCAGGCAAAAAGCCGACTCCGTTTTTATCCATATGCCGTTCTATGATTCTTATTTTGCTTTGCGGATGGACGATGCGAAAAATCTCAAGGGTAACTGGATAAAGAACTATGGGGATCATCTGGTCACTATGCCATTTGTGGCGGTATTTGGCATGTCCCGGCGATTTCCGGTATATCAACGTTCAAAATTTAATATTTCCGGTCGATGGTCGGTACATTTCAAAGGTATCAGCGATACAACTGAATCAGTCGGGGAATTCAGACAATCCGGATCACATGTAACCGGCACTTTTCTTACTATCACTGGTGATTACCGGTATCTGGAAGGTATCGTAACCGGAGATACGTTGAAATTATCAACTTTTGATGGTGGTCATGCCTATTACTTTACAAGCAAAATATTGGATTCAAATAAAATGTCGGCAGGGTTTTATTATGCAGGTGCAGTATCTGTTGAGACCTGGGTTGCAGAAAAGGATCCGCTGGCGAAACTTCCGGACGAATTCACCCAGACAAAACTGAAAAATGCCGACAGTACCATTTTGCGCTTCCGGTTTCCTGATCTGAATGGTCGAATGGTTTCTCTCCGGGACCCGGTCTTTAAAAATAAAGTTGTGATCATTCAAATCCTCGGCTCCTGGTGTCCCAATTGTATGGATGAAACCCGTTTCCTGGCTCCCTGGTATAATCAGAACAAGTCCAGACCCATTGCCATTGTGGGACTTGCCTACGAGAGAACTACATCTTTTGCGGATGCCAAACGGTTATTGCAGCCAATGATCACGCGTTTCCATGTCAGTTATCCAATCCTGGCAACCGGTGTATCCGTAAATGATACGCTTCGTACTGAAAAAACAGTTCCCGAAATTCAGAAGATCATCGGATTTCCCACCACTATATTTATTGACAAAAAAGGAATGGTTCGTAAAATTGAAACAGGATTTAATGGTCCGGGAACTGGTGCGCATTACGAAACGTACAAGAATGAATTTAATAAACTGATAAACATCCTGATGGAGGAATAACGGCTAATTTATTTGGCAATTACTAATCTATTTAGTAACATTGTATATGCCTTCCTTTGCAGATAATCGATCCATCGCTCACTTTGACCTGGATGCGTTTTATGTGAATGTCGAATACCTGAGGAATGCGCGCCTGAGAGGAAAACCAATCGCCGTAGGCGGACACAGCGATCGTGGCGTGGTCGTATCCTGTAGTTATGAAGCCAGAAAATTTGGCGTGCATTCTGCGATGCCGACCCGTTTGGCAAAACGGCTATGTCCCGAATTGATCATCATACGTGGTGATATGGACAGTTATTCCCGTTTTTCAAATTTGGTCACTGAAATCATCCAGACTGAAGTACCCATATTTGAGAAGTCGAGCATCGATGAATTCTATATCGACATGACGGGCATGGACAAATTTTTCGGAACGTCGCGATTTGTGCGGCAAGTCCGTACGAAAATAATAAAGGAAAGCGGACTTAGTATTTCATACGCCCTGGCCACCAATAAGCTCATCAGTAAGGTTGCAACCAATGAATGCAAGCCGGATGGCCAGATTGAAATCGAACCCGGCAATGAAAAATTATTTCTCGCTCCGCTTCCCATTGAAAAAATGCCGATGGTGGGAAGTCAGACTGCAAGCCTTCTTCGCCGTATGGGTGTGGAAACGATCTCCATTCTCAGTCAGATACCGGTTGAAATGATGATAAACCTGCTTGGGAAAAATGGCATCGAACTCTGGCGAAGGGCACAGGGAATTGATGAAACTCCGATCATTCCGTACCACGAACAAAAGAGCATTGGTACAGAAAAAACATTCGAATCGGATACGATCGATATTCAATTCCTGCAAAAGGAACTCGTAAGAATGACTGAAAAAATCGCGTTTGAGCTGCGCTGCAATAATAAACTTGCCGGCTGTATCACCGTGACGATCCGGTATAGCGATTTTCAAACCATGACGATGCAGTCTACGATTGCTTATACGGCCAATGATCATCTCCTGATTCAAAAAGTGAAGGAAATTTTTGCAAGATTATATGACAGACGACAGCTCGTGCGCCTGATTGGTGTCCGCTTTACCAATCTGGTGCAGGGAAGCTATCAGATAAACCTATTTGAAGACAGTCAGGAAATGATTGGCCTTTATCGGGCGATCGATAGTGTGAAGAAACAATTTGGAGAACAATTATTATTCCGTGCCGCATGTATCTGAATTGTAAAACATACTTCAGTTTTAAGTATGGGACTTTTGGAACTGAAGAACTGGTTAAAAAAGCTACCAGTCTCGGAATAAGCCAGATCGCGTTAACGAATATCAATAATACATGCGATACCTGGGATTTTGTGGATTTTTGCCTGCAAAATAAAATTAAACCAGTTGCCGGTTCGGAGATCCGAAATGGAAATGAACTGTGCTATATACTGCTGGCAAAGAATAATGCGGGATTTGAGAATATAAATCGATTTATATCCGAACATCTCTGGACAGGCAAGTCATTTCCAAAGAGACCGGACCTGTCTGAAGTATATTGCATATTTCCGTTTGGTTCGGTAGCGGTAAATGAATTACAGTCAAATGAATTCATCGGCGTGCAATTATCGGATATCAATAAATTATATCCGCTGAGTATTCAGATTCATGCACATAAATATGTGATACGCCAACCGGTAACGTTTCAGGATTTGACTTATTACAATGTTCACCGGTTACTTCGTGCAGTCGATCAAAATATTATTTTAAGCAGGCAGGATCCCAGGGATCTTGCCGGAAAAAATGAAATGTTCTGTCCTGCGTCCCATTTATCAGAGGCTTTCAGTCAACATCCCACCATAGTCAGCAATACGTTGAGACTGATGGATAACTGTTCCATCGATATCGAATTTCACAAAGACAAAACCAAAAAAGTATTCTCAGATTCCAGAGAAGACGACCTTCGATTATTAAGAAAACTTGCCTTTAACGGATTGAGCCAGCGATACGGATCAGACAACGAGCTGGCAAAACAACGGATAGAAAAGGAACTCTCCATCATTGATCAGATGGATTTCATTGCGTATTTTCTAATCACCTGGGACATTATACGTTTTGCACAAAGCCGCGGATTTTTCTTTGTAGGAAGGGGCAGCGGTGCCAATTCTATAGTTGCCTACTGTCTTCAGATAACAGATGTTAATCCCATTGAACTGGATCTTTATTTTGAAAGGTTTCTCAATCCAAAACGTTCATCACCGCCCGATTTCGATCTTGATTTTTCGTGGAAAGACCGTGATGAAATTTTTGACTATATATTTAAAAAATATGATCGTGATCATGTATGTCTGCTGGGTTCTTATACAACGTTTCAAACGAGGGCTATTCTGCGCGAACTTGGAAAAGTATTCGGGCTTCCGAAAGAAGAGATCGATCAGTTGGACTCAGGAAATTTGAAAGATGATAAAATTCAGCGTCAGATAGCGTATTACGGGAATCTGATGCGAAACTTTCCCAATCATCTCAGCATTCATGCCGGAGGTATACTAATCAGCGAAAAGTCCATCTTTCGATATTCGGCGACCGAATTGCCTCCAAAGAATTTCAAGACATCGCAGATCGATATGTTTATAGCCGAAAAAACCGGGTTATTTAAGTTGGATATTCTCAGTCAGCGCGGACTGGGACATATCCGCGAAACAATTGATCTCGTAAAGAGAAATCAAAATATTTCCATAAATATTCATGATATAGACAAATTCAAAAAAGATCCCAGGGTCGCTGACCAGATCAGACGGGCTGACACGATCGGATGCTTTTATATAGAAAGTCCCGGAATGCGTCAGTTATTGAAGAAACTGAAATGTGATGACTACCTGACGCTCGTTGCAGCCAGTTCCATTATCCGGCCAGGTGTCGCTCAGAGCGGAATGATGAAGCAATATATTTACCGTTTTCATCATCCAAACGATTTTGAATATCTCCATCCCGTGATGAAAGAACTGCTGCAAGAAACATTCGGCGTCATGGTTTACCAGGAAGATGTGATCAAAGTGGCGCATCATTTCGGCGGTCTTGATCTGGCTGAAGGCGATGTATTGCGTCGTGCGATGAGTGGAAAATACAGAGGCCATAAACAGTTCGAAGATATCAGGGCCCATTTTTTCAAAAATTGTAAAGAAAAGAACTATCCCGATTCCGTCACGGCTGAAGTATGGCGTCAGATTGAAAGTTTCGGCGGCTATTCTTTTAGCAAAGCACATTCGGCCAGTTTTGCTGTTGAAAGCTATCAGAGTCTCTTCCTAAAAACGTATTTTCCGATTGAATTCATGGTTTCCGTTATTAATAATTTCGGAGGATTCTATTCGCGGGAATTATATTTCCATGAATTAAAAAAAACGGGCGCCCATATTCATCCGCCGTGCGTGAACCGAAGCGATTACGTGACTACAGTTTCCGGAAAAGACGTCTTTATTGGTTTCATTCACATACAGGGTCTGGAAGAAGATCTGATGAAACGGGTTCTCGAAAACCGCAGACAATGGGGGAATTTCCTGAATCTTTATGACTTTAACGATCGCCTATTTCCGGCTATTGAACAAATGAATATTCTGATAAGGGCCAATGCCTTTCAATTTACCGGCAAATCGAAAAAAGAATTATTATGGGAGGCCAATTTTTTATATAAAAAAAATACGGCTCCTTCTCATTCCGGTCTTCTTTTCAAAGAAGAAATTCAAAGATTTCACTTACCCGAACTGGCTCAACATCCGTTGGATGATGCGCTGGATGAAATCGAATTGCTCGGATTTCCGCTTTGTAATGTGTTTGAACTGGTAGAAGAAAACCCGGTGGATTTTTTATCAGTCAGCGAGCTTCCACAAAATCTTGGTAAGGAAGTATCCGTGCTCGGATGGCTTGTTACTTCGAAGCCCGTAAATACAACCGATCGTCAAATCATGCATTTTCACACTTTCCTCGACGGAAACGGGGACTGGCTGGATACTATTTTCTTTCCGAATACTTCCAGGCACTATCCGGTTACCGGTAAGGGTTGCTATTCCATGAAAGGGAAAGTGGTCGAGGAATTTGGTGTTTATTCGGTAGAAGTTAAAGAATGTCGTAAAATCGGACTGCGCGAGAGGAGTTCTTTTCCAAATATTTTACGACGTTCCGAGCCCGTTAATAGTTGATCGCTACTCATGAACCGGAAAGAAAACCGAAGATCATTTTTCTTCCGTTGACGGTATTCTTGAATAGAAACTCAAGTTTTTTTCCTTCTGCGATTTTCCCATTTTTGGAAATAAATTCTTCAGTAAAATAACTTTGCATTTTGAAACAAACGCTTATCTCATTGCGGTAATCCTATGCAATTCCGCGGTATAAATTTTTATATATACACGTATGAACGGCAAAGGAAACTATAAGTTTAAAGTTATCAATGGAATTCTCTCCTGGAAGAATGATGAGATGGAAAGATATATGCCTGTCTCCGCAGAAATTCTGACGCGGGTCATTTTATTATACGAAAAGCAATTTAAAAACGGCATCCGGATCTGGAAATTACTGGAAGACCAGGAACAAACTGCGTATTCTGAAGGTCCTCTGTTTCACGAACTCGCCGACTGGATGGATCAATTGCAGGGCATCTTTGATAATACAGAACCGTTTCGCGAAAAAGAAAAATGGATGGGAAATCAGATTAATTTAAATTGACGCGTTCCTTCTTTTTTGAGCATAGTTAATGTAATAATAAAAGCGGTTCCCTTTCCTTCTTCGCTTACTACTTCGATTTTTCCTTTATGATTCAGAATGATATTTTGCGTATTGGTCATGCCCAATCCGTTTCCATTTGTTTTTGATGTAAAATATGGGTCGAAGACCTTT
>DASXKM010000236.1:0-6540 GCA_036496825.1 Puia sp.
CCCGGATCTGCCCCCGTAGTGGATGTACGGATTTGGGTCAGCCAGACAACTTTCGCAACGGTGACACCAGCGTATTTTGAATTCGGTTCCAATTTCGATGGTGCAACCCCGGCCTATGGTTATGCTACTATTCTAACCAAATCAGGTACAACCAATTTTGGCTCCGGTATATCTAATTTTTCAGCGACTCCTGCGCAGGATACTACTTATTCAACTCCCTGGGGAACTGAACAGTCAACAAAAAACTGGGGAGAACAATACATGTCCTTACAGTTTGTTGAAGTTGGTTTGAATCTTACTCGCATGGGCCTGGATCCGGCACTTTACACTTCAAATGGATTAAATCCTTGCGTATCGATGTTTTCAGATATTTTCTTTAAGTCCAGGTCGTCCAATTCCTTTGTCTCCAATATGCAGGACTTTGTTGAGCCCTTAACATTCCTGCGGGAACCTGTAATGGATTTTTCAATTACACCGGATACATTGCGTTGCAACCGTCCAGCCGGCGATATTCAGATTACCAATAATTCAACGGCTGGTATTTACAGTTGGACAACCTCAAACGGCAATATCACCAGCGCAAACAGCGATAGCTCTCAGGTTAATCTCAATAAAACGGGGACCTATATTGTTTCTGCCAGTCCTGCCTTAGGCTGCCCGGCAACACGAACAGAGTCGGTCGTTATTCCTCTGGATACATTTCCACCGGTCGCTTCTGTATTCGCCGGAGTCGGATCTAACTTTTCCTATCTGCAACTATATGGCGGGGACGTGAGTGCCAGTAATTATATGACTCCTTTTGGAGGATCACAGGGGCTTCTATGGGATTGGAGCGGACCCAATAGTTTCGCATCCAACATACAAAATCCATTGACAGACACTGCCTGGGGTCCATATCAGTTAATTGTTACAGAGCAAAGAAATGGTTGTAAAGACACAGCATCCATGACGCTGAATTACTTTCAATTTGCCGTATTGTTTGGGACCAGGTTAACATTGGATGGTATCGTTAAAACAGATAAAATTGACCTGCAATGGCTTGATGGGAATCAGCCAAATACCGATTTTTACGAAATTGAAAAAGCGACCAGCTCAGAGTCATTTATATCGATCGGAAAAATAGCCAATACGTCAAATGAACATATTCTGTCCATGAGTACGTTTAACTTTGCTGATAACCATCCGGAAACGGGGAGTAATTTTTACAGGATAAAAGCTGTCAGTAAAAACGGAGAATTTACTTATTCCAACAATTATCTTGCGAACTATAATGTACTCGACCAACGGAAATTTTATATCGCGATAAATTCCAATGGCAACCCTGAGTCGTTGATCGGCACATTGACAAAAAATATTCCAGGAACCCAGGGAACACTTGTTATCTACAATCAACTGGGTCAGATTGTCAAACAGAAATCGGTGCAACTAAATGCGGGGACGAATACTATAGAAATACCGAAAAACAGTTTACCGAAATTTTCCGTTGGGATTGTCTCGTTGTATATCGGCAACCAGATGGCCTTTTCGCAAAAAGCTATATTCTGAGTTAACTGACTAGGTAATCTTCAATTGCCCGCTAATAAATATTTTTTCTTCAGCCAGGCCCTGACCGGCACGTCATAGAATCTAAACGCAGCCCATGCAAGGAGGACAAAAAACACAAATAAACCTGCGGCTATGGGTACAATTTCAGCGGGCACCGGTTTTTTTGTGGCTACCCACATCGTATAAATATAAATGAAGGGATAATGTACAATATATATCGGATAAGAAATGTCACCCGAAAATTTGCAAAGTTTCGCCCAGCGTCCATTGATTTGTCCGCCTGCGCCCGCAGCTACGATTAAAGGGAACGCAATGATGATACAGGCAGCTTCAAACAAACCGTTATATCTAAAATACGGGGTGAAAAAAAGCATGATTAAGGCAAGCGAGCAAAGCGAATAAGCCTTTGGAATTCGAATCAGTTTTCCCGAACGGAATAACAACAGGCCTGCAAAGAATGGAAACATCATCCTGGTGACAGCTATACCAAAAGTTGAATATCCCCAGCCGGTAGCAAGATCACCGCGCGATACAGATACCCAGATCAACGCGATGGCGCTGACTGTCACGACAATCCATAATATCAGCTTGCTCATCTTTCTTCCAAACAGGGCGTAGATCAGGTTGGCGATATATTCCTGTAATAAAGACCAGCAGGGGCCGTCCAGTGAATGGGTTTCACCCCACCCCCGTATATCGGGCGACGGTAAAAGAGTAAAACCAATCAGCATAACTCCGATCAGTTTTAACAGGCCGACCTGATGACCCAGATTCGTATAGGGATCGAACCAAAAACAAATTGCTCCGATAGCAACTCCCAAAATAACCAACGGATGCAGACGTATCAGTCTGATTTTAATAAATTCCTTTACGCTCATTTTACCCCATCTGTCATCGTAGGCATAGCCTACTACAAAACCAGAAAGCAGGTAAAAAAAATCTACGGCCAGGTAACCATGATGCATGGGATGATTGGCCATTACAGGAAAATAAGCTTCGAAAAGGTGGAAAATGACCACCAGAATAGCGGCGGTACCTCGAAGGCCGTCGAGTATAGGATAATGCGGTTTCATTCACAAGCAGATTAGGTCGCCAAGATACCAGATTGATATGAATGTGCAAGTTGACCGGATCAAAGAATCCGGCGTATTGAGGGAATTTTATTCTGGCAATAACTGCCAATCCGTTTGTTCAGTTTGGCAACAAATACTATTCACGCGGCAGGCCACCCGATTTTGGCAGATTTCACTAACGAACTATTTTAAAAGATTCGTACTGGCGGCATTTGCAATAAACCGATAACCATCAGCAAATAGCAATTAGGACTCAGCGGTGGTTGTGAATACATTTGATATGCGCATACTTAGATGCTCAATTAAAATCACCCCAACCCAAAAACAAACATTATGAAACCCGCCATTATTTGTTTTGTCTGCGTCCTTCTGTTCATTCAAAATTCAAAATCACAGGACAGTTTAAAATCTGAACCGTCAGGGGCACACGAGGCGATACTCGCCAAATTAACTTTGCCGGGAAATCAATCCGTAAGCATTCATATTATGGATATCAAAGATTCCTCCATATACGTTCATCAAAAAACTTCTGGTAAGCCCGATCCTTTTCATAAAGTAAATTTTTACGATAAATCCGGCTGGGACGTATATAATTACCGTTTTATAGAAACTGTTAAAGTGAGAAATAAAAAATTAAGATCCTGGCTTCTGCCTGTTTCGATTGTGGGTGGTATGGTTGCCGGTGCGCTGATCGGAATTGCCGCTACAAAAAATCATGGAGATTTTGAAGGATCGGCGAATCAGGTTTTCGCTGGTGCTATAGGGGCTCTCGTGGGTGGTGGAGCTGGCATGGTAACCGGATTTGTAATTTGCGGTGCATCTGAAAAAAAATATTTAATCAATGGCGACTGGAAAAGTTTTGAAGAAATGAAAAAAAGCATGAATTATTGATGCAAACAATTATGGACGGGCAATCAAATACGGAGCCGGTATCTACCGGCTCTCACTTTATAATACCCAGTTCCTTCTCCACTTCTTCTGTTATATCCAGCGTTGGCTTCGAATACATGACGGTATTTCCTTCGCTTTTGTCGAGTACGACGACATAGGACAGCCGGGCGGCTGTAGATTTCACGGCCACATTTACCCGGTCTTCAATGGGTTTTATCAATTCCTGTCTTTTTTTAAATAAATCGCCTTCATATCCAAACCGCATACGTTGCAGATCACGCAATTCCTTTTCATGATAAAAAATCTGATCTGATCTTTTTTTCTTCGTTTCATCGGTTAGCAGCGGTTCGTCTTTTTCAAAATCCTTATACATTTTATCCAGGATCGCCTGTTTGTTGTCTATTTCTTTCTGCCATAAAGCCGTCAGATTATTCAGTTTGGCCATGGAATCCGGGTAATCCGGCATTCTGATCAAAATATATTTAGTGTCCACAAACGCCATCTGCGCGCGGGAAATAAATGAAACGGCTATAAAACAGAAGAGAAACAGGAAGATTCTTTTCATACGGTTGAAGTTACTATTTTTCTTTCCCTGTATATTTAACTATATTCCTCTAAAAAAAATTTAACGTGAAATATTTATCGCTTATTTTTTTATTCTGCCTCACTATGTCTTTCGCAATGGCCCAGTCAAAACCGTTACCCCGTATCGCCATTGCGGGACTGGCCATAGAGTCCAGCACATTTTCACCGGCTCTGACAGACGAAGCCGCTTTTCACGCGAAGTACGGAGCAGATGTTTTTTCCGACTATCCTTTTTTAGCCGTTGATTCACCGCTTCGAAACAGGGCTGTCTGGATTCCAACGCTGGTGGGAGATGCTCTTCCGGGTGGTGCTGTTACAAGACAGGCTTATGAATCTCTGGTTGATAAAACACTTGATTCACTAAGAAACCATCTTCCCCTGGATGGTCTTTATTTCGATATACATGGGGCGATGAGCGTAGTCGGCCTCGATGATCCCGAAGGTGATTTTATCACCAAAATCCGGAAAGTAGTGGGCAGGAAAACCATTATTTCAACTTCGATGGATCTGCATGGTAATGTCTCCTGGCGCCTGGCAGAAAATACAGATTTGATTACCTGTTTCCGGATGGCACCCCATGAAGATGCGATGCAGACAAGGGAGAGGGCCGTTGCGAATCTTTTATACAGAATTGAATCCGGCAAAGGTAAACCTGGTTATAAGGCCTGGATATCTGTGCCGATTTTATTGCCGGGTGAAAAAACGAGCACCCGGATAGAACCCGGCAAGTCATTGTATGCAGCAGTTGCACCGGCAGCTGCCCAATACGGAAATATTGATGCAGCCATCTGGATCGGTTATGCCTGGGCCGATGAGCCGCGTAATCACGCAGTCGTGATGGTCACCGGAGATGAAAAGATCGTCGTGGCATCTGCCGCCGAAGAACTTGCCCTTCGTTTTTGGATTTCCAGGAATGATTTCGCTTTCGTGGCGCCGGTTGCCACGCTCAAGCAATGTCTTGACAGTGCTTTGAAATCTGATAAACATCCTTTTTTTATTAGTGATATGGGGGATAACCCTACGGCCGGTGGGGCGGGAGATGTCACATGGACTTTAACCGAAATCCTGAAACGTCCGGAATTCCAGTCACCCGGTGGTCCGTCACTGATTTATGCATCCATTCCGGGGCCAGAGCTGGTAAAAAATGCCATCAAAGCGGGTGTCGGTAAAACTGTTGACGGATTTGCAGGAGCAAAAGTGGATCACCGTTATGCCCCACCGGTTCATATCAAAGGGGTTGTTGAATCGATCGTTTACGGAGACAAGGATGCAGAGGTTGAAACGGTTATACGTGTTGGATCCGTACACATTATCGTCACCCAAAAGAGGAAACCTTATCATTATGAAGCCGATTTCACGAAGCTGGGTCTGAATCCAAGGAAAACAGATATTGTTGTCGTGAAAATCGGGTATCTGGTGCCCGAATTGTATGACATGCGGGCGGCCTGGATCATGGCTCTGACGCCGGGGGGTGTGGACCAGAATCTCGAACGCCTGAATTATAAAAGGATACAAAGACCAATGTTTCCGCTGGATAAAAACATGAAAGATCCGGATTTGACGGCCAAATGGGTTCCCGAGTCGGATTAAGACTTAATTCACAGGCCGCCGGACTATCCTTTTTACGGCTCTTTACGTATTAAATAGTGTAGAATGACTGATCTTTAGAAACTCTGGAAATATTTAATCATTAAGGGCCAAACTAATCTTGAAAGCTGCTGCATTTGCTTATTTATTGACATTGCCTTTATGGGGATTGTCCCAAAACTATCCTTTAAAGGGCCAGCAGGCTGCAACTGCATTTCCCATTTGTGCCCAGGATACTTTCAAACAGATTAGTCTGCCTAATGGATTTAATGCCAGTATTCAAATGCCCGGTTGTGATCCGTTTTATGAATTAAATCCATTCTATTATCGCTTTACCTGTTATTCAGCCGGCAACCTTGGGTTTGTAATAATACCAAATCTCGCAGCAGATAATTACGACTGGGTTCTTTTTGATATTACCGGAGTATTGCCTTCAACCATTTTTATTGATCCCACACTCATCGTTGCCGGCAACCGGTCATCAATTCCCGGAAATACTGGTTCCAAACTGGAAGGAACCAACAACAATAATTGCCTGGTTGGAGCAGCAGACAATCCTTCTACTTTTACAAAAATGCCCAGGCTGCAAAAGGGTCATGAATACCTTTTACTTGTCACGCATCCAATGGGCGATCAAAGTGGTTATTCGCTGGCCTTCGGAGGAGGAGACGCAGTTTTAAATGATCCCGGAATACCCGATTTGCTTTCCGTTGTGATCAGCTGTGACAGAAAAACCTTAACGGTCGGTATTACAAAGTTTGTTCTTTGCAGCAGCCTCGCGGCAGACGGATCCGATTTTTCAATAACCAATTACGCCGGAAATATTATAAAAGCAGTGGGGTTGAATTGCAGCCCGCAG
>DASXKM010000237.1:0-3822 GCA_036496825.1 Puia sp.
CTGACCGTCGGTGGCGCCGAGGTTATTATTTCCCGCGATGGTAGTAACTGTACCGTTCGCAATTCTGCGGATCCTGTGCGAATCAGCGATATAAACATTTCCGCTGTTATCGGCACAGATGCTGCTCATGAAACCGAATTCTGCGGTTGCAGCAGTCCCATCTTTAAAACCTGAAGTCCCATCACCATATTTGATAACCTGCCCACCAGTCGTTATTTCCAGAACGCCTTCATCTCCGGTTTCATTCACAATAAAAACGTTTCCGGTATTGTCAATACAAACACCCACAGGCTCCTGGTAATAGGAATTTGGGTTGTTGAATAAATACGTTTTCGCTGTGCCTGTCAGGTTAAATGTTTTAACGTGACTGCAGATATGATCGGCAACATACAGGGAATCGTGTGCGAACCAGATTCCATCAGGGAATGTCAATGTAGAGCCGACGTCTTCACAACCCGGATTGGAAGACTGACCTGTAAACAAACTGATATTTCCAGAAGGGTCGATCTTCTTTATATCACTATTTGTTATTTCTGTTACATATAAATTTCCCTGGCTGTCAAAACAGAGACCTGTTGGTGTCGTCAAAGAACCTTTGCTGATTACACTGCCCGCAAAAGTTGACACGCCCGTGGTTGAGTCTCCCGATGTGGTACCGGTACCGGTTGTACCACCGGCATTGGTGCTGCCCGTGCTGGTGGCAGTATCATTACTTTTTTTACAGGAAAATATGCTGAGGACCAAAATCAGTCCAAGAATGCAGGCGCGTATATTCAATTTCATATCGCAGATTTAAATTGGTTTGAATAGTTGTTACTTCCAATTTAAAATTGCGCGTAAAAACTGTGGGAATATCAGATACTCGTCCAACGGATTATTTAAACCGACGAAATCAGAGCATCAGGAAGTTTATTGCTGAGGTAGCCCATATGCTTTCTGCATCGGACCGATCTCCGGATCGCGTCCGCGGAAATCGTGATACATTTTTCCAAGTTCAATGGTGTTTCCCCTGGATAAAATCATGTCGCGGAACCGCTGACCATTGGCTCTGGTCATGCCGCCATTTTCTTCAAACCATGAAAATGCATCTTCCGACAGCATCTTTGTCCATTGGTAAGCAAAGTAGCCCGCCGCATAGCCATTTCCCCAAATGTGCAGGAAATAAGTGGAACGATAACGTGTCGGGACCTGGTGCAGATCCAATTTTGCTTTTTGTAACGCATCAAGTTCCAAACTATCAGAATTCTGCAACGGATCCTTAGGGGAAAGAGTATGCCATCGCATATCCACGACCGATGCTTCCAGTGCTTCTGTCAGTTTATACACCTGATTAAAGGATGAGGCGTTTTTAATTTTTGTCACTAACGCCTCCGGCATCAATTCACCTGTTTTATAATGAAGGGCATAATGTTTAAATACTTTTGGATCCAGCGCCCAGTGTTCATTGAACTGCGAAGGGAACTCAACAAAATCACGGGCAACTTTTGATCCCGACAGATCCGGATATTGCTGGCTCGCAAAAAAACCATGTAAAGCGTGTCCGAATTCATGAAACATTGTCCTGACATTTTCAAAGCTCAACAGTGCCGGTTGTCCGTCGGCGGGCTTTGGGAAATTGCAAACATTATATATCACGGGTTTTGTACCCAGGAGAAAAGACTGTTCCGTCGTGTTGGTTTTCCATGCGCCACCGGATTTATTATCTCTCTTAAAATAATCGCAATAAAATAAAGCAAGGGATTTATTGTCCGCATCAAATACCTCAAATACCCGCACATCTTTCTGGTATACCGGAATATCAAACCGTTTTTTAAAACTCAATCCATACAGTTGACCGGCCGCATAAAACACGCCATTTTCCAGCACACGGCTTATTTCAAGATATGGTTTCACATCGTTTTCATCGAGATCATATTTTTCCTTTCGAACCTGTTCGGCGAAGTAGTCCCAATCCCAGGCCTCCAATGGCATACCGGGATTTTTCTTATTCATCTGAGCCTGTAAAAAGGCGGCATCCTCCTTTGTTTTAATCACGGCAGAAGGTATCAGTTTCCCGAAGAAAGTCTCTACTGTTGCCGGCGTTTTTGCCATCTGGTTCTGCAGTTTCCAGGAAGCATAATCCGGAAATCCGAGGAGACCGGCCTTTTCAGCGCGAACCTGTGCCAGACGTGCAATGGTCTGACGTGTATCGTTTGAGTCATCTTTCTCAGCGCGATTCCAGGATGCTCCGAATAGTGCTTCCCGCGTATTCCTGTCAGAAAGCGATTGTGATATTGGTTGCTGCGTAGTATTCTGCAGGGAAATCATCCATTTCCCGGTCATATTATTTGCTTCTGCATTTTGTGCAAGTGCGTTTAAATTCCCTTCAGTAGAACCAGCCAGTTCATCGCTGGCGTTTAATACAAGGGCCGCTTTTTTCGTTGCTGCCAATAACTGATTCGTGAAGCGCACCATTAGTGAAGCTTCTTCCTCATTCAGTTTTTTCAGTTTCATTTTGTTCTCTTCGGAAAGTCGGGCGCCGGCCATAACAAATTTCTGAAACAGGAATTCCACCAGCCTTTTTGATTCCGCGTCTAAAGGCAGCGTGTTACGATCCTTATAAATAGATTCGATGCGGGCGAACAATTTTGTATTCAGATAAATATTATCCTCCTGTGCCGTCAGTCTGGGTGCTTCTTCCCGTTCAATTTTTTGTAATTCCGGATTGGTGTTGGCGCCGGTCAGCAGATTAAAAATTCCGTTAACC
This sequence comes from Puia sp., assembly GCA_036496825.1. Taxonomy (GTDB): domain Bacteria; phylum Bacteroidota; class Bacteroidia; order Chitinophagales; family Chitinophagaceae; genus Puia. Next base: position 2,747 of record DASXKM010000237.1, read on the forward strand.
CGTTTTAAAACCTGGCCACTTTCTTCCAGGGCCACCAGGGTATTTTTAAAAGTCGCTGCCGTCGGATTTTCAGCTATTTTTTTAATTTCTGCGTTCTGTAACCTGAACCCTTCCTGGAAGGCGGGTCTGAAATCAGCATCTTTTATTTTATCGAAAGGAGCCGCCCGGAAGGGTAGTGTGCCGGGATTTAGCAAAGGATTCGTTGCCACCGATTGATTTTCCTGCGCAAAGGAATTTTGATTATAAAGAATAGCCGATACGATTAGTATAGAAATCCTGAGAAAAGATTTCATTCAGGTTGATTTTAAAAGAAAGGTAGGTTACAAATTCAATTTATAGGAAAACTCAGGGTAACTTTCATTCACCATGCAGGTAATTTTCGGTATCATATATCATTTCATAGGTGGCTTTGCATCCGGCAGCTTTTATATACCCTATAAAAAAGTCAGGGGATGGGCATGGGAAAGCTTCTGGATCGTGGGGGGAATTTTTTCCTGGCTCGTGGTGCCGCCGCTGGCAGCCTGGCTCACGATACCCCATTTCACTGGCATCATCAGCGCCACGAATGGAAAAATCATATGGCTTACTTATTTTTTTGGCCTGCTCTGGGGCATCGGAGGATTAACATATGGCTTGGGGGTACGCTATCTCGGCGTGTCATTGGGGAGTACGATTATACTGGGACTTTGTGCTGTTTTCGGTTCCATCATCCCCTCCGTTTATTATAATTTTTTTCCAAAACCCGGTAAGGATACATTTAACATGCTGCTGCATACACATTGGGGTCAGTGGGTATTATGGGGAATCGTGATTTGTGTGATCGGTATCATCATTTGCGGAAGAGCCGGCACCCTGAAGGAAAAGGAACTGATCTCCGGTAAGGCAGATGTGGAAGACAATAAGGAATACCGGTTCGGTTTGGGAATTCTCGTGTCCATCATTTCCGGCGTCCTCAGCGCCTGCTTCAATTTTGGAATCGAAGCCGGCAAGGATATGGCTGATACCGCCAACCAGCTATGGAAGGTTTCCCATCCGGAACAGGGAAATTTCCTCTTTCAAAATAATGTTTCTTATGT
>DASXKM010000238.1:0-2893 GCA_036496825.1 Puia sp.
ATAGTCAGCAGAATATTCCTGGAATATCTGACCGTCCAATCGGGATTGTTCCATACGGTTGACATAAATACACCTGCAAACTGGTTGTTTCTGTCTGAATCGCTATTTGCATTGACGATTGCATTACTCAGGCTGTCCATATTGTATTCCTGCGAAAAAGCAGAGAGAGAAAAAACAAAAAAGGAGATGATAAATATGATATTCTTCATCCGAACGCTGATTTTCTATATGTAGTTCGTCAAAGGGAATCGGCTTTATTCCGGATAAAAAGTTGTTCATTATGTTTTGTCTATGAATACACTGACTCCCGGAGACCTGACCAGTCAGTTCAATATCATGAAATATCAATTCGTACATTAATATAGGTAAATACCTTCAGGTACCAATGCAGAAATTATCATGGCGAAATTCAGTCGGATAATTGGTTGTCAAAGGCCCGTTTTCCTGAAAGATTCATTTAATAACATACATTAGAGCTTTCACTACCATTTTAGAAGATGGAAATGATTTATGACAGACAATTACCAAAATGACTTTAACTAAATAAGATGGCGTCTTACAAAACAAAAACGACGGTCACCCATTTGTCTCAGCGACAGGCTGCGCTCATTGCGGGCGTCGCTTATATACTGGTTTTCATCGTTGCCGTCCTCGCTAATTTTTTTGCATTAGATAAGCTTATTGTGCCGGATGATGCAAATGCGACTTTCAAAAATATTATGGCAAATCAGTCTGTGTTCCGATTTGGAACGGCAGGCTGGATATTTGTGATTGTCTGTGATACGATCGTCGCATGGGGTCTCTATATCTTTTTCAGACCCGTCGGCAGGAGTATATCACTGATTACAGCCTGGTTCAGACTGGTGTTTGTTGCCATTTTTGCAGGCTCCTTTGTAAATCATTTATCCATTCTGCAACTGGTAAGCAATGAAGACTACATAAATCTTCTGGATTCAAAGCAATTACATGCCCAGTTGATGCTGTCACTGAATGCCCAAAATAATGCGGTTTCCATTTCTTTTGTTTTTTTCGGGATTCATATATTTTTTCTTGGCTATTTAATCCTGAAATCCGGTTTTATTCCCCGCATGCTGGGTATTCTACTGATCGTTGCTTCTTTTGGATATATCATCAACAGCTTTGGAAATTTTCTTTCGGCTGACTATGCCAACAACAAATCATTATTTATTTTCACTGTTGCCATACCTGGTTTTATTTCCGAACTATCCTTTACTATCTGGCTTTTATATCAGGGGCTGAAACGGACTGAAAATGGTTCTGCAGTTTAGTTTCAGGCTTCCAGCTTTTCTTTTAATGACTGCAGCTCACGTTTTCGTCTTTTATTCGCGTTATAACCTTTGCTGATAACATATACGGCAAGCGCATACGAAACCAATATCACCGCGCTTACCTTTAGAAACTTTCCGGACTCCCACCCACCAGAGATCATAATCGCTCCCATGGGAAGTAAATTCCAGCCAACGAACTGGGAAAGGCGCATCTGGTAACCGGCCAGGAAAATAGCATGATTGAGATCACCATGGATGGAACGGTCAAACCGGCGGTTAGCTTTTATTCTTCGGATATGACCGACTACCAGATAAACAACCGTGATAAACATCCAGACTGCCTCGAGCCACAAAAATACATTTGCCCCGGCATTGACGGGATTGAGGCGAAGCAATGCGATGCCCGTGCCCAGGTAAATTATGATCAGCCCCCATTCGCTGATATTTGTAAAGCGGAGTATCACGTTCATTTTCGAATGAATGTGGTTGTGAAGCGCCTTTTCATCGATGGCATAAAGGGGCCGGTTGTTTTGCTCATCCCATATTTTTTTCATTTCATCAAATTCCATGGTAATCATAATTTTTCGATTTTGTAATCAGAAGTTTTTTGATACGATTGATTTTGACACCGACGTTTGACTCGCTGATGCCCAGCATGGCGGACATCTCCTTAGAGGTGAAACCTTCGAGCAGCAAGAGGGTGACAGACCGGTCAATTTCATCGAGTTTGTATATTTCCCCGTAAAGCCAGTCCAGTCGTTCATCTATTTGTGTCATGTTCTCCTCCAGGAGATGCTGTATGTTGTCGATTGTTTCGGCAGCGGCATGTTTTTTTTCTTTTCTTGTCCATTTGATGGCTGTGTTAAGCGCGATGCGGTACAGCCAGGTAGTAACCGAAGACTCCTGCCGGAAAGTCGGAATGGAACGCCATATCTGTATGATGATTTCCTGGAAAAGATCATCGTGATCTGTTAAGGTATAAGCCCGGACGACCTTAAAGATGAGCCCTTTGTGCAGCCTGAGCCATTCTTCCAGAATATCCAGTTGTTCTTTTTCGGTCACTTCGGTTTTATTTTAATTAGTACTCTCAGACGCCCGGATTCTTACAGGCATGGGCAAAAACCTGAACTTCGAATATGAATTTAAAAACACAAAGACATTTACCGGGGAAGATAGTCCTGTCTTTTTTGATTTATGGAGATAATAAAAAGAAGTAATTTTTTTCGATAAGGCAAATGAATAAGACTATAGCATCCATTCGCAGATTACTTAAGATATGCAGGTTTTATTTTGCCGCGTTCTGATATTTCACACGGTAGGATTGCGGGGGCATATTTTTAATTTTTTTAAATTGCCGGTAGAAAAAAGGAATGCTTTCGTATCCGACCTGGTAACAGATTTCACTTACCTGCCTTTCAGTTTCAATCAACAATTTACAGGCCCGGTTAATCCGGTATTCATTTAAAAAAGTAAAAAAAGATTTCATCAGGCTTTTACTAAAAAAACGGGAAAAATACTCTTCGCTCATATTCACACGCGCCGCAACATCCGCCAGCGAAATTTTTTTATGATAATTGTCTCTGACAAATTCGTACACCCTATTG
>DASXKM010000239.1:0-4882 GCA_036496825.1 Puia sp.
CCTTATAATGACTGCTTTTATTTAGGCGGAGGTATTGGTTTGCAGATGTTTTGCTTGAAAACACATACGATAAAGAGAATATTTAATGGACAAATTATTAATTTGGGAATCGCAGCTGACTATATATATTTTCGGGCAGTAAAATGGGACAAGAATCGGGAAGGACACGACAAAACTTATATAATAAAGCTGGATAGCCTAATCTCTACTAGGTAATATTAGAAAATTACGATTAAATTCTATGATGTTAGTCTTGAAGAGTAGGCTTACTTTAGGCTATAAAGGAAATGGGAAATCCCAAGATATAGTTCTTAAATTTCCTAAATCCTAAGAATCCTATCCAAAAAGAAAGAAGATTCCGCCTTTATCAACCCTATTATCACCAAACGTCAACCCATACGTCAACTACAGAAGAAAAATTTCATAGAACGCCGTAGAATCGGCGCTTTACGCGAGAAGTGGTAGTCCCGGCAGGAATCGAACCTGCATCAAAAGTTTAGGAAACTTCTATTCTATCCATTGAACTACGGGACCAAAATTGAAGGCTGCAAAAGTAAGATTTTCTGATAGAACATTCCCTTTCCCCTTAACTTCATATTTCAAAACTTCTATACGATGCGATTGCTGAAATTCACAGGTATTTTAATGTTTCTGGGCCTTTCTTTCCAGGCAAACGCCCAGTCGAAGCCGCGATTTAATCATCTGACCGTCTACGTGACGAACCTGGAACGTGGTGCCGATTTCTATAAAAAGGTAATGTTGCTGGACACGATTCCGGAACCTTTTCGCGACGGTCGTCATGTCTGGTTTAAAATAACAGAACATGGTGAACTTCATGTAGTCAGCGGAGCCAAAGAAGATATTCCGCATGATGTAAATATTCATCTGGCTTTTACAGTCGCCTCGCTCCCGGATTTTATGAAGCATCTCGACCAGATGGGCGTTAAATACGGCAATTTTCAGGGTGAATCCGGGAAAATAGCCCTTCGGCCCGACAAGATCCAACAGATTTATTTACAGGATCCGGATGGTTACTGGATCGAGGTCAATAACGACAGATTCTAGACTCCCGGCAAACTTTTGAGGATAGTGTAATCGCTGAAATCAGGCTATCTTTGCAGCCCAAATTGAGGTTATGAAGTTCTACAGCGTTATCATTAAATATCGTTTATATATCGGGCTCGCCCTGATCGCCATCGGCGTACTCACCAATATTTTCGCGGGATTCTGGCCGGCATTCCTACCCTACCTGGTAGGCCTCGTGCTGATTGCTGGTCATTTCTTTTTCGGACCCCTTCGCCTGATTCAGGAACATATGGAGTCGGGTGATATGGAAGGAGCCGAGAAAGTAATTGCAACCATCCATTTTCCAAACCTGCTGTACAAGCCCATCCGCTCGGTTTATTATACACTGAAAGGCAATATCGCCATGATGAAAAATGATTTTGACGGAGCAGAAGTCAATATGCGCAAGGGGCTGGATCTTGGTATGCCAATGAAAGAAGCAGAAGGCGCCAGTCTTCTTCAAATGGGTATGCTGGCAATGCAGAAAAATGATATCCGGAAAGCAGAGGGTTTGATCCGTCAGGCGATCAGCAAAGGTTTGCCTGATAAGGAAAACCAGGCAGCGGCGTACCTGCAGCTTTGTTCCATTATGATGACGAAAAGGGAATTCCGGGCATCAAAGGAATTTTTCAGGAAAGCAAAAAATCTGAAACCAACAACCCCGCAGATTGTGGATCAGATCAAACAAATAGAGAAGTACATTTCCAGAATTCCGGGTTAACCGACATTCAGGTTATTAGTAAATCTTCCAGGTTCTTAAATATTTTCCAATTAACTCCGGACTAATCGGCGGCTCCACCGACACGATATAGGAATTCAGGAATGAAAAATATAAATCGGATGATTTGATCTGGTTAAAGGGCACAAAGAAATAATATTCCTCCCGCTGGATTTTCACACAAAGGAAAAGAAACGAATTGTCGAACGACTTAAAACGATTCAGCTGGTCATTTGTAAAAATGTGAATCGCATCGTGCACCTGATCATTTTCCAGGTATTTACATTCAACCCAAAAATGTTTGCCCGGTTCATTACGAATTTCAAAATGAAAATCCGGATTCAGGGATGACCGGACAGATCTTTTTTTACTAATCTTCGTTTCCTGCGTTCTGTGCAGCATTTCAAAAAGGTAATCGGGGAAAAAGGTCTCCGATGCATACTCTTCAAAACTTTCATCCGGATCAACAACGTGTTGTTCTTTGTAATAGGGTATCTGATAATTATTCATAAGGAAGGTTTAACTGTTTGCATGAAGGGATTCGCACTCAACTTTTGCCTGAATGAATTTTTTCAACAATGAAAAAGATTTATCTTTTTTCTCGATGAAATCAAAGGAGCCATAACGCCGCCTGTTTTCATTGTTATACACTTCCTTCTGACTCGAAAACAAAACCACGAAAATGGAAGGGTCGAATTTTCGTATTTCCTCCAAAGTCTCGAGTCCATTGATTTCTCCGTCGAGATTATAATCGAGGACGACAATCGATGGCTTACGGCAAAGATCAGCGATACAGTGTTCACCGGTTGTGTAGAAAAAAAACTGGCCTCCGAGGGATTCCAGCTCACGGGCGATCAATTGCTGATACATGAGGTTGTCTTCAACAATGAATATGCCCTGAGAATCTTGCGTGTACATGGGTAGTAGGTTGATAATTAATTTTATAAACACTACTGTTTCGAAAAGAGTGCCGAATTATAAGCGGCTCATTATCACCTAATTAAGAATCTTAATACAGGAATATTTTCCCAATTTGGGAAGAGGTGGACAAGTATGAGAGACTGATAGACTGGAAGTCTGGATTTGAAGAGCTAATCCAATTCCGATTCCAATTGCATTATGCATAGAGAAATAACAGATTCGATCTCTGCAACCATCTCCGGTAAGCATTCGAGCTGCTCCCTTTTTTTCGCATGCATTTCAATAGTGCGGATCTGATCATGGATACTGGCAATGCCCATGGAGTCGACAGTAGATTTTAATTTATGCGCCATCTTGGAAACCTGTTCCCAGTTACCCTGGGCAGTGGCGTCTACCAGTTCCTGCACATTTTGTGGAACAGTTTGTATAAACAAACGGATCATTTTCTTTATAAATGCACCATCACCACCCGAAACGGAATGGATCATCGCAAGGTCATATAGTCTCGGACTTTCAGTCATTGCTGTTTTTGCAGATTTGAGTTCGCCTGAATAACTCAGAATAGTATTTAGCAAATTGGCCTCCACAACCGGTTTGGAAAGAAAGTCATCCATTCCGGCCTTTTCATATTTTATTAAATCAGCAGAATTAAAATTGGCCGTCAGCGCGATAATGGGAATTGCTGAAAGCAGGGGATCTGCCAGTTTGCGGATATGTTCAGTGGCCATGATGCCATCCATCACCGGCATCTGAACGTCCATTAAAACACAATCAAAGATTTGTTTTTTTACCTGTTCAAGTGCTTCGGCCCCGTTACGGGCAATGACCACTTTCGCACCATTCGATTCGAGAATATGCCATATCAGCTGCTGATTCATTTCAACATCTTCCGCAACCAGGATGGTTTTCCCAAATAGTATTTTTTCAGTTAATGGGGTTAACATTCGATATGATTCTACGGCCTCACGCGCGCTCATCACTTACTTTTTAGTTCGCCATTCTGGATCATCCGGTAAATGGTACTCTTACCGATATCCAGTTTTCTGGCCACGAGCAACACATCCTTATTATATTTATCCAGGTAATGTTGTATGATCTGACTTTCGAATTCTTTCAGCGTCGTTTCCCGGTTTAGCAGATCATTGATGCTGGTCGATGAATTTAATGTGATATGTTCCGGGAGAATTGTTTCTTCATCACTCATTACGACAGCCAGTTCCATGATGGATTTCAGCTCACGCACATTACCCGGAAAGGGATAGGCGATCAGCTTTTGCTGGGCTTCCGGACTCAGTGATTTCCGGTTAATTTTATTTTCCTTGCAGAATGCATCAACAAAATTTTTCGCCAGAATGGAAATATCATTCCCCCTTTCACGCAGGGGCGGGAGCATGATTGGTAATCCGATTAAACGATAGTAAAGGTCTTCCCGAAATGTTTTATTTTTTACTTCTTCCAATAAATTTTTATGAGTTGCTACGATGATCCGCACGTTAATCGGCAAAACGCTGTTTGCCCCGACACGTGTAATCTCTCTTTCCTGCACTGCACGTAATAATTTGGCCTGCAGATTAATATCCAATTCTCCGATTTCGTCCAGAAACAAAGTTCCCTTATCGGCTTCTTCGAACTTACCGATGCGCCTGGTAACAGCACCCGTAAAAGATCCCTTCTCGTGACCGAAAAGTTCACTTTCCAGCAATTCTTTTGGAATGGCTGCCACATTCACTGCGACAAAAGGCAGCGCATGCCTCTCGGAATTAAAATGTATGGCTTTGGCTACCAGTTCCTTACCTGAACCGGTTTCCCCTGTAATCGAGACAGTAATATTTGTCTTGGAGGCTTTTTCAATCATTGCAAACACCCTTTCCATGGGCTCACTGTTTCCTACAATGATCTGCGAGAAATCGTACTTGCGGCCCACCTGTTTTTTCAGGCTTTCCACTTCCTGTTTCAGTGTGCTGATCTCACGTAAGTGGAGGATGCTGTTCCAGAGCCGGTCCTTCGTATCATCGTCTTTCACGATGTAATCAAAAGCGCCATTCTTTAAAAGGTTGATGGCGGTTGCCACATCTTCCTGGCCGGAAATAACAATGACCCTGATGTCGGGATTAAATTCCTTAATCTTTCGTAACACTTCCGTGCCGTCGCTGTCGGGCAGGGAATAATCCAACGTTA
>DASXKM010000240.1:0-3987 GCA_036496825.1 Puia sp.
GATGAAAGAAAAAAACGTGTGGAAGAAATGCTGGACAAGATGCAGATCATGCACCGCCGTAACCACTATCCACAGCAATTATCGGGCGGTCAGCAGCAAAGGGTTGCCGTGGCACGTGCCGTTGTCAATAAACCCAAACTGATTCTTGCGGATGAACCTACCGGAAACCTGGATTCCTCCAATGGTAATGAAGTGATGGAGCTATTAACGGATCTGAATGAGCAGGGAACAACCATTATCATGGTAACGCACTCCGAACACGATGCGCGTTACAGCCACCGGATTATCCGCATGCTGGACGGACAGACAGTTACAGAAAACATTCTTGTTTAAGTCAGACGGGTTTAGTGTGGCGAATGTGGAAGGGTAGTAATGTAGGAAAGGGGAAATTAAATTTGCAAATGACATTGTGTAAATGTGAGATGGGAATTTCCTGTCGGTATTCTCATTCCCTACATTCAACGATAACCGGTCAACCGTCAACCGTCAACCGTCAACCGTCAACCGTCAGCTGCCAACCGCCAACTGAAATAAAAACAGTCATGTTAAAAAATTATTTCAAAATAGCCTTCAGAAATCTCTGGCGCCACCGGGTTTTTTCCCTGATTAATATTCTGGGACTGACTGTTGGTATGACGGCCTGTTTCCTGATATTTCTGTATGTGCGTTTTGAATTAAGCTATGACAAATTCCATAGTAAGGGTGATCGCATTTATCGAATTATCTGCGATATCAAGACACCAACGGAAACTATGAAACCCGGCGGACCTTCATGGGCCGTCGGCCCCCATCTCATGGGCGGTTTTCCACAGGTAGAAGCAACTGTCAGGACCACCGATGATGAATTGCTGGTGAGAAAAGGAAATGTCAAATTCCAGGAAAAGAAATCCCTTTTTGCAGATTCTTCCTTTTTCCAGGTATTTGATTTTAAACTCATCAAAGGCAATCCCCGCACGGCTTTAAACGAGCCGCTCAATATTGTTTTTTCAGAATCTGCTGTAAAAAAATATTTCGGAAACACGGATCCGATCGGTCAGACTGTCTTGTTAACCGGCGATGGATTTACTGCCAAGGTTACGGGCGTGATGAAAGATTTTCCTGAGAACTCCATGATCCAGGCAGACATGCTGGTATCTATGAACACATTGACCCGGAAGTTAAATCCGAGACTGGATGATCAATGGGGAAATTATGGAAACAGAACATATGTCTTACTTAAACCTGGAACCAACGCTGCTGTTTTCGAAAAGCAAATTCCTGCCTTTCTTGAAAAAATGAATGGTACGGAGATGAAGCAGCTGAATATGTACCCCACTCTGATGCTCGAAAAATTTCCGGAAGCTTATTTGCATTCAACACGCAACGATAGTAATTCAGGGAGCATCAAAAATGTATATATATTTTCTGTCGTGGCCGTTTTTATACTGCTGATAGCCTGCTTCAATTTTGTAAACCTGACAACAGCCCGCTCTGCTGAAAGAGCAAAGGAAGTAGGTATACGCAAAGTGGTTGGCGCAGGCAGAAGACAACTCACGGCACAGTTTATCGGAGAATCTGTTATGATTTGCATTATTGCTTTTATTCTTACGCTGGCAACGGCGGCCCTTTTACTTCCATCATTCAACCAGCTTGCCGGCAAAACCCTGAGCAAAGGTGTTTTTGATAACTGGCAATTCATCGGTTTACTTTTTCTGGCAAGTATTGGCATTGGTCTGCTGGCCGGAATTTATCCGGCCCTTGTGCTCTCTTCATTCAGGCCTGTTACCGTACTCAAAGGTAGATTTGCCACAGGCACCAAAGGAATATTATTGAGAAAGGGTCTGGTAATTTCGCAATTCACTATTTCTATTGCGCTGATTATATCCACCATCATTGTTTATCTCCAGATGAATTTTATGAGAAGCCAGGACCTGGGATTTTCCAAGGATCAGATGATGGTCATCAATTCGAATGGCGATCCTGCGAGGGATGCATTCATGCATGCTGTGGAAGGATTACCCAATGTGAAATCGGTTTCTATGTCGTCCAGTGTACCTGGCGGCGGCAATATGGGAGCCTACTCAAAAATTCAAAATGCAAAGGGAGAAATGCAGATCGCCAATCTGGATCTGTATTTTGTTGACTTTGACTATCTCAAACAATTCAATATAAAAATGGCCGCCGGCCGTATGTTCTCACGTCAGTTCATGACGGATACGACGCAGGCAATGATTCTCAATGAATCAGCTGTAAAAAGTTTTCATTACAAATCTGCACAGGATGCCGTCGGCAGGGACTTCAACCAGTGGGGAAGACAGGGTAAAATCATTGGCGTAATAAAAGATTTTCATTTTAAATCACTGCAGGAAGAAATAAAACCGCTATCCATGCGCATTGAACCTAATGGCTGTTCGCTGGTTTCTGTAAAGGTTTCAGGAAATAATTTACCTTCTACCATATCAGCGATAGAGAGTAAATGGACTTCGCTGATCCCTGCCCGGCCGTTCAGTTATTTTTTCCTGGATGAATTCTTCGATGAACAATACAAATCGGAACAAAGATTCGGAAAACTCTTTTTAAATTTTGCCATACTGGCCATTATCATATCCTGTCTGGGGCTACTGGGGCTGGCATCTTACAGTACCATGCAGCGTACCAGAGAAATCGGCATCAGAAAAGTATTGGGTGCCACCATCCCCAATATCGTAAATCTGCTTTCCAAAGATTTTTTAACGCTGGTGGGTATTGCCGTTATTATTGCATCACCGATTGCGTGGTATGCCATGCATAAATGGTTACTGGATTTCGCTTACAGGATTCCGATATCCTGGTGGATATTTGCGGTGGCAGCGGCGGCGGCAACTTTGATTGCGGTTCTCACAGTAAGTTTCCAGGCTATTAAGGCCGCTATTGCCAATCCGGTAAAGAGTTTGAGAACAGAGTGATAAGCGAAAAGCTTAAGGCTTAAAGCCAAACGCCTGAGACAAAATGAGAACGAAACACGATAAACGATAAACGATACACGATACACGATCAACGGTCAACGGTCAACGGTCAACGGTCAACGGTCAACGGTCAACGGTCAACGGACAACGAATAAAAAATTATGATTAAACTAGCACATATATCCAAGTGGGTGAACCAGGGCAATATCCGGAATTTTATTCTGAAAGATATTAACCTGGAAATCGGAGAAGGCGAATTTGTATCCGTGATGGGACCTTCGGGTTCCGGCAAATCCAGTCTCCTGAATATTATCGGTATGCTCGACACGGCCTCCGAGGGAGACTATCAGTTCCTCGATACTGAAGTTTTTAAGTTGAAAGAAAAACAGAGATCCAATTTGTACAAATCACATATCGGTTTCGTATTTCAGGCCTATCATCTCATAGATGAACTCACGGTATATGAAAATATCGAAACACCCCTGATTTACCAGGACATTAAAGGATCCGAACGTAAAGCGATTGTGGCTGATATTCTCGACCGTTTTCAGATGGTAGGCAAAAAGGATTTATTTCCAACCCAACTTTCCGGGGGCCAGCAACAGCTGGTCGGTATTGCGCGTGCCCTGGTGGCCAAGCCAAAATTGATTCTGGCAGATGAACCTACAGGTAATCTGAATTCAAAACAGGGTGAAGAAATCATGGAACTGTTTACGACTCTTAATAAACAGGATGGAGTAACCATCATCCAGGTAACCCATTCGGAAAAAAACGCCGCTTACGGAAAACATATTATTCACCTGCTCGATGGCCGGATCGAAAAAAAGGAAACAAACTAAAAGTTGAAATGATGAAGCGGTACAGCAGTTGGATTTTTTTTCTCCCCCTTATTTTTCACTATAACGGGTACGGACAGGACAGCACGAAATATCTGACCATTAAACAATGTGTTGATCTGGCCATCACCAATAATTTGCAGGTTCAGCAAAGCCAGATCCAGCTTGATCAAAATGGTGTTGCATACAAACAGGCAAAAGATAATTTACTTCCACAGATTAACGGT
>DASXKM010000241.1:0-8563 GCA_036496825.1 Puia sp.
TGCCCGCGGCGTTCAGGATCATATCACAAAAGAAGTCTGGGAAGAAGTAAACCAGATGTATCACCTCGTAAATCAACCGGTGCTCCAGCAAAAAATTAATTCTTTTCTCGGAATAGAAGTGATGGAACCGCTGATCAAACATACCGTTATGTACGCAGGTATTACGGATATCACGATGCCACGTGGTATCGGGTGGTGGTTTATGAATCTTGGAAAATACACCGAAAGATGTTTTCAAACGATTTCATTTGCCGGGAAACAATTGGAGCTGATCAATTTCACGGAAGCAGATACCAATGATATACTGCAATGGAAATATTTATTATTTAGTTTGTCGGGGTATGAACTCCATGTAAAAACTTACCGCAGCGGAAATCACAATTATAATGTATTGCATCAGGTATTATTAAACGAGAATTTTACGCGGTCTGTCATTTATTCACTCCAAAGAATAGAACATAATCTGAACAAAGTGATCGGAAATAATGTAAACGAAGAAAGATCTGCGCTGCTGCGTATGTTCGGCAGGCTTTTCAGCAAAGTGCGGTATTTGGAACTGGACTCGTTAAATAAAGACAGGGTTCCTGTTTTTTTTGAAGAGCTGAAAGCTGATCTCGTGGAATTTAATCAAAAAGTTGTACAGCATTTTTTCTCTTACTCTTAAGTCCAGTTCATGCCCACATTCAGGATTCAGCACACCACCACTTACGAGTACGACAGGCTGATTCAGGAGAGCATGAATGAAATCAAAATCTTTCCCATCCTTTCTTCCAGCCAGGAAGTGTTATCACAGGAACTGACAATCACAGGGAATCCCGAACTCCTCTATTTTTATGATTACTGGAATAATAAGGCTGCGAACTTTAATATATTTCCTCCTCATCAGAAGCTGGTCATTGACAGCCGGCTGACAGTCCGCACGACACGAGGGCCGGATCTTGACATAAATTTCATCAGTGTATTTGATGAAATGTGGAATGAAGTCAACGGCAACTTAAAATTGGTTGAGCTGTCGCGTCCGGATTTTATCCGGTCACAGAGCCGGATCAATGAAATGGTACGGGAAATTTATAGCCCGGATCATTCCGTCGCTATAACAATCAAAAACTGTTCTGATTATATTTTTTCGAATTATAATTATATCAAAGGGATAACCACCGTGGAGACGACCGTTGATGAAATTCTCGAAAAGAACGCAGGGGTTTGTCAGGACTTCGCGCATGTAATGTTACAGGTGTTGCGCACGCTGAATATTCCGAGTCGCTACGTCAGCGGATATATTTGTCCGAATAAAAGCGGTTTGAGAGGAGAGGGAGCCACTCATGCCTGGGTAGATGCATGGATTCCCCGTTGCGGATGGGCAGGGATCGATCCGACGAATAATGTGTGGGTTACAAATACACATGTGCAACTGGCGACCGGAAGAAATTTTACGGATTGCAGTCCTATGAAAGGATCGTTCAGAGGGTCGGCTAATCAGCATTTGACTGTTTTTGTTGCGGTGGACTATGAAGACGGGCAAATTTTCAGCGAATTGAATAAGGTTGATCTTGACAGGGCGTATGGAAAGGCTGAATCCCCCCGTTTTTCACCCTCCGCTCAACAGTAGTTTTGCTTTTATTCGGTTATCTTCCTTTTAAGCCTAAAGCCTAAAGCCAAATAATAGTAGGTTCCAATTAACAATTAACAATTGACAATTAACAATTATGAAGTTGTTTCCGTTGTTCATTTTATTATTCATATTTCAACCGTCATCAGCACAAGAGTCCATTCAGTTTATCTCCTCTGATACACCGCAAATTTTTGCACCGGGTATTATTTCAGACGGATTTGCCAATCGTGATATGGCCCTATCTCCGGATGGGAATGATATATTTTACACCATACAATGGTATTTCGGTATGTATGCCGTCATTCTTCACGCACAGAAAAGAAATGGTCAATGGTCAGCTCCTGATACGGCCTGGTTTTCTGGAAGATTTAATGATCTCGAGCCGGCGTTTTCTCCTGATGGCGGCAAATTATTTTTTACGTCAAACCGGCCGTTAGGTTCAGCAGATACAGCAAAGGACTATGATATCTGGTACCTTCAAAAAAAAGAGAATCGTTGGAATGGCCCGTTTAATCTGGGTGCTCCCGTTAATACAGAAAAAGATGAATTTTATCCCTCGTTGACAAAAACCGGCACATTATATTTTACCAGGAATAATGATGATGCCGGTGATGATATTTTTATGTCGGAACTAAAGGATGGAAAATATTCTTCGCCCCAACCCTTACCCGAAGCGGTGAATTCGAAGGGCGATGATTTCAATGCATTTATTGATCCGGATGAAAAATATATTATTTTTTCATCCTTTAAAAGAAAAGATGATCTCGGACGCGGAGATTTATATTTTGCATTAAATAAGAATGGTGCCTGGCAACCCGCTGTTCATTTCGGTCCGGACATCAATTCCGCGACACTGGATTATTCACCCTTTGTAAGCCCCGATCACAAGTACTTTTTCTTTACGAGTAAAAGGCAATCAATAAAATTTCCGTTCCCTTCAGCGAAATCAGCCAGGGAAATCAGAAAGAAATTAAATGCCCCGTGCAATAACTTTGAAGATATTTATATTATGAATTTCAAAGTACTGGAGCAATTGATGCAAAGCCACAACTAGCACTTCCACACTTCCATTCTTCCATACTTCCACACTAAAATAGAGGTACCTTCGCCATAAAGCGACCGCCATGCCAGTTCCGGTATTTAAATCGATTTTTCCCTATACACAGGAATTGTTTTCTGAATTTCCGGTCATGGATGACACTCAATTGGATCAGGCGATCAGCGATGCATCCATTGCATATCAGACCTGGAAAAAATTTAGTTTTTATGAGAGGGGCAGGGTCCTGAAAAATGTTGCCGCACTTTTACGACGCGATCAGGAGATGCTGGCTACCCTGATTACAAGGGAAATGGGCAAAATCATTTCTGAAGCAAGAGCGGAAGTGGAGAAATGTGCCGGAACCTCTGAATACTTCGCCGACCATTCTGAAATATTTCTGCAGGATGAAATACTGGAAGCCGGATATTCAAAAAGTTTTGTGATTTTTCAACCGATTGGTGTTGTGCTTGGTATCATGCCCTGGAATTTTCCGTTCTGGCAGGTTTTCCGTTATGCCGCTCCCACTTTGATGGCGGGAAATACAACTTTACTAAAACATTCGCCCAATGTTTGCGGCTGTGCATTGGCGATACAAAAGATATTTCTGGAGGCGGGTGCTCCAAAAGGTGTATTTACGTCGCTGATCATTGATACGCCGGCTGTGGAGAAAATCTTATCTGCAGATGCCGTCCAGGCTGTCACCCTGACCGGCAGCGAACGGGCAGGTGGCTCAGTCGCTTCACTCGCCGGAAGTCATATAAAAAAATCAGTAATGGAACTTGGCGGATCGGACGCCCTGATTGTTTTGCCAGATGCAGATATACAAATGGCGGTTTCTGTCGCGCTGAATTCCCGCATGCAAAATGCCGGACAGTCATGCATTGCGGCGAAACGATTTATCATTTTAAAAGATGCCGCTGAGGAATTTCTTCATCATTTTCTGATTCGTTTACAGAATCTCAAACAGGGAAATCCATTCGATAAAGAGAATAACATGGGCCCGATGGCACGCCTGGATCTTGCCCGCTCTCTTGATCAGCAGCTAAAGAATTCGATTAATATGGGGGCGAGACTTATCCACGGAGGAGAAATGGATGGTTGCAATTTTAAGCCGGCGCTTTTAGCAGGTGTAAAAAAATCCATGCCCGCCTTCGATGAAGAAACATTCGGCCCGTTAGCGGCGATTACCGTAGCGAAAGATGAGGCAGATGCCATACACCTGGCAAACGATTCAAAATATGGACTGGCAGCCAGTATTTGGACAAAAGACATTCAAAAGGGTATCGATCTGGCAAAGGAAATCGATTCAGGCGCAGTATTTATCAATACGCTTGTAAAATCAGATCCACGCCTCCCATTTGGCGGGATCAAAAAATCAGGATACGGGAGGGAGCTGGACAAACATGGTATCATGGAGTTTGTAAATATTAAGACAATTGCTGTTTCTCATTCGGATTAGACGTCCTGGGCGAATATTATGATACAAGCGATTTGAATCTTTTTAAATCAGCGATATCGGCAGTAGAAAGGATCTCATGATTATCGTACTTTACTTTTAGAAATAAGACTCTTTTATGGTTTGGATATTTCTCCAGAATATCCGAAATCAGTTTTCCTGTTGCTTCTTCTTTTTCGAACAAAGGTTTAATCTCCGGAAGTTCCGACTTGAATCGCGTGGGCATTCTTTTGATAATCGCTTCGATGGTTGCAAGCTTTCCCGGAGGTAATTGTTCGATTTTAGAAGCCTTTCCATACAAACCCTGCAATTGTTTCTTACTCAGGGATCCTCTTTGCTGATATTGCTTATATAAGCTGATAATAAATGAAGATACCGGATAGGCCAGAATACATTCTTCCAGCACCTCATTAATAATATCAAGTCTGTCTTTTGGCTGATTCATTGATTTCAGAAGTACAAATTTAGCCAAATGCCTTTGAACCCTGCCTGCAAAAAACATCATTCGAGGGTGCGGCGGTGCAGTCATCTTTAATGTCGCTTAAAATACTGTATTTCCCGTTCGTGTTTTTCTGCCGCCTGTCTGGTTTTAAAAGTTCCCAGATTCTTACGTTTCCTGGTTTTGGGGTCTGCTTTGCGGGAATAAAGCCGGTATTCGCCGGTTTTTAGTTTACGTATCATGCCGTTTTTAGAAGACATGATCAAATATCATTCCCTGCTCATTTGATTTTAGTGAAGATCCATTCATAAATTCGTCAGATAAAATGAGGCAGTATCAGATGATGAAAGTTGGAAAACAGCTGAGATATCTTTTTATGTTTGGCCTTGCACTGATTTTTTTTTCAGTGAATTCAGATGCTCAATCCCAGATAAAACTCAGAAAGAAAGACAGGAAAAGGGATATTGAGTTTGTAACGACAGAAGGCACTATTATTTTAAGGCTTTCCGATTCCACACCATTGCACAGGGACAATTTTTTGCGACTGGTAAAATCAGGATATTATGACAGTTTGCTCTTTCACCGCGTCATTCAGTATTTTATGATACAGGGTGGCGATCCTGCGAGTAAAAACGCCGCCCCTGGCCTGCCATTGGGAGATTCCAGTGCACCATACACAGTGCCGGCAGAATTCAGGGTGAGTCTGTTTCACAAACGTGGCGTATTAGCAGCAGCCAGGGAAAGTGATGATGTAAATCCGCAAAAAGCCAGCAGCGGTAGCCAGTTTTATATCGTTCAGGGTAAGAAATACATTGACAGCCAGTTGGATTCTGTTGAAATCAAAAGGTTAAAAAGAAAAATTCCGGAGAACCAGCGGGATGTATATAAATCATTGGGTGGAACGCCCTTCCTGGATCAGAACTATACCATTTTTGGGGAAGTTGTCAGCGGAATGGAAACGGTTGATAAAATCGCGGTCCAACCTACCAGCAAAGGGGATGACAAGGACCGGCCGTTGAATGACGTGCGGATACTGAGTACAAAACTTATAAAACGGAAAGCCTATTAATCATTTCTGATTCAGTCATTTATTAAAAAGGAAAAGCACCAAGTCGTTTTCGGTTGTCCGGCTTGCGCCTTCTGACCTACTGACCCGATGCTTCCTTGGGTTGTTACTCTCCTGTTACAGATTTCACTTCCCAACTGAGATCCTTTTTTCTTTTTACAGATGTCCGTTTCTCAATTACAATTCTAAGGTACGTCTCACACCGGTCAGGTTCCAAAAAAAATGGCGTTCTGTTTTACACGGCTTACGCACATAGTTATCCACTTTTTCATTTTTACCCCTTGGAACTGGTTGTTATCCTTTGATAATTATCGAATTACAAATTGGAATTGAAAGAAGTTGTCCCAGCGGTTAAGGTCAGATTTTCGTAATTTCATAGGCGAGCTTAAAAACTTAGTATATGAAAAAGACATCCAAAAACAGTAAGGACAATGATCAGGAGGATAAAAAATTTCCGCTTCCGGTTTATCCTGATAACGAAGACATCTATAAAAAAGAAAACGAAGTTGGATTTGATGAAAACGGGAGTGAACGGCCTGGTAAAATAAAAAGCAGGATCAAAAAAGAGGGCGACGATTTGGATGTGCCCGGTTCCGAACTGGATGACGCAGATGAAGCCATTGGTGAAGAGGATGAAGAAAATAATTATTACAGCGTGGGTGGTGATGATCACCAGGATCTCGAAGAGGATAATGAAGACAACAGATAATGGCAGATTCTGAGGTAAATCAGTTTAAAAAAATCCAAATGAAATGGGTTGTCAGAATAATCGAAATATTCCAGGTAACACATGATGTAAAGTGTTTTCGGTTCGAAAAACCAGCGGGCTATATATTTCAGCCTGGTCATGCAACTGATGTTTCCATCAACAAACCAGGAATGGAAGATGAAATAAGACCATTTACATTTACCGCATTAACGAGGCAACCGTATCTGGAATTTACAATAAAAAGATATCAGGATCATCACGCCGTTACGGACCGGCTACATCAGTTGGTTACCGGTGATGAATTGATCATCAGAGATTCATGGGGAGCTATTGATTATAAGGGACCCGGATATTTTATAGCCGGTGGAGCAGGTATCACGCCGTTTATCGCGATCCTCAGAACATTGTCTGATGAGAAAAAAACGTCAGGCAATAAACTGTACTTTTCCAGTAAGACCGAAGAGGACATTATTTATAAAGAGGAGCTGATAAGGATGCTCGGGGAAAATGCAGTTTTTATTTTGACAAGAGAGAAGTCTACCAGGTACAAGAATGGCCGGATCGATGAAAAGTTCATCAAGGAACAGATTTCAGATTACAGCAAACATTTTTATGTTTGTGGACCAGATCCCATGGTCGCAGAATTGGTATCTGTCATTCAAAGGGCAGGTGCTTCTCCGGATGCCCTGGTATTTGAAAAATAACGCCGGACAAACCGGGCGGTTATCAGGTATAAAAAATTGCAAAACGGGGCAGCTCTAGGCTGCCACGTTTGTCGGATGCTGTTTTGCCGATATACTCACATTCTTCACAGGGTGGGCTAATTTGATATTAGCCTTTTCCATTCGCCTCTTTTTTCTGTTTGACAGGGCGGCCAGTATCACGGCGTAATCAACATATTTACTCTTTTTCATAAAAACTGTTTTTGATTTATTAATGGTTATTGATTTCATTGCAGAGCCGAAGACGGGTTACGATTTTTTGCAGAGAATTTGGTTTCATGTTGATTTATTTTTGTCGACGGCATAAAGGTGCATCAGGAAATGAATCCTGGAAAGTCATGTCTGTATGAATTGTCAATTTTTAGGTTCAGTTGTCAGCGTATAAAAAAACCCTCTGATCCGGCCTTTCAATTCAGTGATCATTTTTCTCAACTGATACGCAGGTAATTCAATTCATCCCTTGCGGGTAAAGGAATCCGGCTATATTGGTTAATTTACAGTATGCAGTTGAAACGTTATAGCAGGAAGGAGCCACAGGTATTTTTGTGGATCATGTTGCCCTATATTTTCTTTTTCAACTGGCTGGTGTTTGGCAGTTGTATTTTTTATTCCTTTTCGATTTTTATCAGGGCACTGACGTATAGTTGCCTTTATCTGTTTCTGGTATATTTTGTATTTGGCATGGCCGCCCTCATGATCCGGAGGCGATTTCCTGGCGCGGGAGATATGTTCCGGCGTATCGCGATCATGTTACCTATGTTTTATGTGATGAATGCAATTGCTTTTTCGGTATTATTTTTTTTATATAAGGAATTTCAACTGCTGACCTGTACTCCCAGGTCCGGCATGTTACCCTGGGCGATCGTATATGCCTGTGTCATGAGTACGATCATAACATTCGTAAATGAAGGCGTGGCAAACTGGGAAGCCTGGAAGTCGTCCCTGACGGAAACGGAACAACTAAAGAATGTTTATCAACGCAGTAAATTACTGTGTCTGAAAGGACAGATCAACCCGCATTTTTTATTTAATTGTTTTAACACTTTGTCCGGTTTAATCCAGGAGGACAATACGAAAGCGGAGATTTTTCTGGATGAAATGACAAAGGTTCACCGGTATATTTTACGCAGCAGCGATCAGTTTCTGATATCTCTTGAAACGGAGCTTAAATACGCCAGATCCTATCTGTATCTGGCGGCTGAGCGATTTGGAGATGCCATCCGGGCGACGATCGAAGTGGAGAAGGAGGCATATGAAAAACAACTGCCGCCACTCAGCCTTCAGGTAATTTTAGAAGATATCATTCACAATAATGCGTTGAGCAAATCCGACCCGCTCATCATTCGTATCAGCGTGAAGGATGACAAACAGCTGTTGATAATCAATACGCTTCACAGGAAAAATATTTCCTCCAAGACCACCGGAGAGGATGGCTTTGATAATTTGGAGAAAAAGTATAAAATCCTGAATGCCGGACCGATCCTGATACATGAGGAAAGTGGTGAGCGGGCTCTTCTCTT
>DASXKM010000242.1:0-7165 GCA_036496825.1 Puia sp.
ATTTCATACGGGTCGCTGAAAAAGTCAGTAATATTCAACTCGGCTGGTATCAGGATTTCTGGGTTAAGAGCATAAAAAAGATCGATTATGGCATTGACAGTTTATGGGAGATCAATGGAAAAACCAGAATACGGCTTCGCATGCTGGGACAAGTTCCAATGCCAATAGACGTGATGCTTCAATTCAGCGACGGATCGAAAGAACAGGCTTATATTCCGCTATATTCTATGTTCGGAGCCAAGCCCGACGAAAATAAAATTATCCCGCGATTTGTTTACGCACCCTGGAAGTGGACAAATCCTACTTATGAATTCGATGTGAACCATAAATTGACGGATCTGAGACTCATAGAGATAGATGCCTCCCATCGGATGGCTGATGTGAACCGGAATAATAATAAACTGGAACTGAAGTGGTAATGAAATATCCCGGCAGAGAATGTACGATTTGAGTATTGATTCATGATCTTCTGAAATATTTATTGATGGCTTCAACACGGTTACCTACATGTAATTTTTCATAAATATGGTAAACGTGTTTGCGAACGGTTTCAGAACTGATAAAAAGATTTGCGGCGATTTCCTTGTATAAGAGCCCGAGAGCCAGTTGATGAAGGATTTCGTTTTCACGATTCGACAAAACGGGCAGGGCTTTTCCTTTTTTGGCGTGAAGCGGATTCCATCCAACGCCGCCACTATCGTTTACCTGAAATACACTCACTACCTTCCGGGCGATCAATCCGCTCATCGGAGCTCCGCCATCATGAACTTCTCTTAATGCGCGCAATAATTCAGCGGGAGCCGTTCGTTTGAGCATATAACCGTTTGCACCTGCGCATAGTGCCTCAAATATTTTTTCGTCATCATCAAACAGGGTACAAATCATAAATTTTATTTCCGGATAATCCGGTTTCAGTTTCCGGATACAATCAACACCTGATTCACCGATTCCCAGATAAATATCCAAAAGCACCACATCCGGTTTTATAAAGGGGATCAATACAATCGCCTCCTGCGGATCTCCGTAGCTTCCTACAACTTCAAATCCTTCTTCTGCTTCTATCAGTTTTTCAAATTCGGTGCGGACTTCCGGATTATCATCAACAATCGTAATTTTTATCATATTTCAATCTTAAAGTGTAAGGCAATTATTAATCATTTCATCGACTCCTCAATTGTCGACAATGAAAATAGGTTTGTTTAAAAATGCAGAAATGAGTAAATCACCCTTTTTTAAAGGTGAATGGGTAAAATAAAATAACGGTGATAAGGCGTGATAAACGCATTTTAATATGAAATCCCTTAGGATTTAACGATACGTTCGTACGGGACCTGCAAAATATATTTTTCCCGAAAAGATTCCTCCGGAAATAAATCATAGATATCATACATTCTGGGCCGGCGGCCACTCTCTGAAATTTCCGCGGCCAGATCGCCTCCCTTTAAACAAATCAGTCCGCTTGCGTTCGGAAGTTTATCTGTTCCGGCCGGATATATGTTTTGAGGTTTCAACAACGGCCTGGCCCAATGCCAGAGATCTTTCAATGGCGCGACTGCACGGGATATGGCGGCATCAAATTTTCTTCCCCTGATTTCCTCGGCCCTGATATGTTCTGTACATATATTTTTAAGTGACAATGCGTCGGCGACGGCATCGACTACTTTCAGTTTTTTTGCAATGCTGTCGACCAGCTGAAATTTTGTTTCAGGGAAAAAAATAGCAAGCGGGATCCCCGGAAACCCGCCTCCCGTTCCGATATCAATTACATGTGATCCCGGAAGAAATTGAAAAACGGCAGCAATGCTGAGCGAATGAAGAACATGTTTTTCGTAAAGACTACCAATATCCTTTCGTGAAATGACATTGATCTGCGCATTCCATTCGTGGTAAACCTTTTCCAGTACCCCGAGTTGGCGAATTTGTCCGGATGTAAAATCAGAAAAATAGCGGGTGACTATCTCCATTCCGCGCGTGGCTTCTTCCATAGCGATGGTGCAAAGATGATATAATATCCAATCATCCAGATGTCCAGCAGCCACCAGATTGGGAAAAGATCCGATTCGCCGAGTTTCGTCATACATCGGAAATAAACGAATCCCTGAACAAGAAAACGTGCCAGAAATACGAACACCGCTGTTTGCCAGGGCCCGTAAATAAGACTCAGAATAAATGCAGGATAAAATAAAATGTGACTGAGGGAATAAAGAGTCAGGAGGAATTTATGACGTGTTTTATAATATTTCCCGGTTGTATAATGACGTGTTTTTTGCCGAACCCAATCCCTGAAAGTCTTCTTGGATTCCGAAAAAGTAAACGATTCGCGGTCAATGACGATTCGCGTATTGGAGGCGGTTGCTACTTTATTTATAAACAGGTCATCGTCGCCACCCGGCACATGGTTGATGGAAGAAAATCCTTTGTTTCGGAGAAAAAGCTCTTTCTTATAAGAAAGATTTCTGCCAACGCCCATATATGGCTGGCCCGCGAGTGCATAAGATAAATATTGAATGGCTGAATGAAATGTTTCAAACCGGACCAGTTTATTTAATATCCCTGGTTTTTTCTTATACGGGCTGTATCCGAGCACGATCTGGGTGCCATCGACATATCCATCCTGCATTTTTTCCACCCAGAATTCACTTGCCGGCAAACAGTCGCTGTCAGTCAATACCAGCACTTCATGCTTTGCCTCACGGATACCCATGCTGAGTGGATATTTTTTACCTGGAATTCCTTTGGCTTCATATTCAAGATTGACAATATGTAGTCCCTTGAATGTTTTTTTAAATTCTTCCAACAGGTACCGGGTATCATCCTGGCTGTTATGGTTCACGACAATAACTTCATGTGTACTTGGATAGGTCTGCGACAAAGCACCGGGAAGATTTTCCGCCAGATTGGCTGCTTCATCCCTCGCGCAAATGATCACACTAACAGGATGTTGTTGCGATTTATCCTTCGCAGGTTTACGATAGAACGCAAGACGGCTAAAAAACCAGCCGTAATAAAAAAGTTGGATGAAGCATATCAGACAGAAAAAAGTAAACCAAATTTCATTCCCGGACAGATAGAGGGGCAGTTTGTACATCGAAACACAGGTTAGTTAGGGATGGTAAAAATACGGTTTTTAAGCCTAACGCTGAACGCTGAACGCCTAACGCCTGATGGTTAACGCTGAACACCTGCGGTTTCGTGCCAGCAGTTCTTAATCTTATATTTCTTTTATCAGCTCCATTTTGATAGTAAAAAAAATTATGCACCGGCCCCGGGCCGTTAAGCCTTCAGCCTTAGGCTTTACTAAGCGGTAAGCGTTAACTTGCCGCCCTTATGCCTTCATTGACTTTTGAGAAAATCAGTCAGGACCCGTCTTCATCAGCACGAGCTGGTCTTATGCGTACTGATCATGGCGAAATTTCAACCCCTATTTTCATGCCGGTAGGAACAGCCGGCAGCGTCAAAGCAGTCAGCGGAGAGCAGCTGACAAATGATATAAACGCCCAAATCATTCTGGGGAACACCTATCATTTGTATTTACGGCCCGGCACTGAAGTTTTACAAAAGGCGGGAGGGCTGCATAAATTCATGAACTGGCAGAGGCCTATACTGACTGATAGTGGCGGTTACCAGGTTTTCTCTCTCGCAGGAACGAGGAAAATTTCAGAGGAAGGAGTGATGTTTAAATCACATATAGATGGGTCCGCCCATATGTTCAGTCCTGAAAAAGTGATGGATATTCAGCGGAGTATCGGAGGAGATATCATCATGGCATTTGATGAATGCCCGGCCTTTGGCACAGGATACGAATATGCGGAGAAGTCAATGCACCTGACACATCGCTGGCTGGACCGTTGTTTTGAACGGTTTAATAATACTCCTGACGCTTATGGTTATTCGCAGAATTTGTTTCCGATTGTGCAGGGTGGCATATTTGAAGATCTTCGCCGGGAGTCCTGTACGTACGTGGCAGGTAAGGAAGCGGCAGGAAATGCAATCGGCGGTCTGAGTGTTGGTGAGCCGGAAGATGAATTGTATTCGATGACAGCACTCTGTTGCGAAAATCTTCCCGGAAATAAACCGCGTTATCTGATGGGTGTCGGCACACCCTGGAATTTATTGGAATGCATCAGTCTTGGTGTCGATATGTTTGATTGCGTAATACCAACGCGCAACGGAAGAAACGGGATGTTGTTTACATCAAAGGGAGTTATCAATATCGACAATAAAAAGTGGGAATATGATTTTTCCCCCATCGATGATGGCATCGATTCTTACTTTAGCAATCATTTCAGTAAGGCCTATCTGCGACATTTATTGAAGAGTAAGGAATTAACAGGGCTGACGATAGCGAGTGTTCATAATCTATCCTTCTACCTGCATCTCGTCCGGCAGGCGCGGGAGCATATTATTGCCGGCGATTTTTCAGGTTGGAAATCCCAACAGATCGATATTTTAAAAGAAAGACTTTAATAATTGTCAATTAATCAGTTTCCTTTCCAGACATTATTTGTCTCATCAGAATCAGGTAGTCGCCTGTCGGGATCGATGGTCACACTGTCGATTTTGCGTGTAGACGGATAAAAGAAACTCCAATTGCCACCACGTTGCCAGATTTCCACCGGCAGATTAACCCTTCCTTTCCTGCCACCAACTTCCGCGATCTCAACCGTCACAGGCATCGGAAGTTTTTCACGATTTTGTATGTTGATCACCGATCCGTTTGCGGGATTATTTTGTGGATATTCCACACCGGTTACGGCCTCATCTACTTTCCAGTTATTCATAAACCATCCTCTCCAAAACCAGCTGAGATCCTCGCCGCTGCTGTTTTCCATGGCATGAAAGAAATCCCATGGAGTAGGATGCTTATAAGCCCAGCTCCGGATATAATAGCGGAATGCAGAATCAAAACGGGTTTCACCTAAAATATTGTATCTAAGAAGCTCCAGACCCATTCCCGGTTTGTCATAAGCGTTTGCACCGAGGTACCGCGCATTCGTCACTTCCGGAATTGTCATAATCGCCTCTGAATTGGGTTGGAAAAAACGTGCGGCACGTTCGCGATAACGTGGCCTAGCTAAGAATTCACCCTTGTTGAAATCACTGTCGGTTACCGAATTGATAAAAGTGTTGAACCCCTCATCCATCCAGGGAAATTTTCTTTCGTTACTTCCAACAATCATTGGAAACCAGGTATGACCAAATTCATGGCTGGTTACATCCCATAATTCTTTTCCTTTCGAAATCAGTAAACAGAATACCATACCCGGATACTCCATGCCACTGACAGACCCGGCCACATTAACCGCATTTGGATATGGATAAGGAAGCCACCTGCCTGAATAACTTTCAATACATCCTTTAGTGAATTGTGTGGCGCGCTTCCAGCCCTGGGGATCTCCGGCAGATTCAACCGGGTAAACCGACATGGCCAGAGATTTTTTTCCTTCGGGTAGATTGATCCGGGCAGCATCCCAGATAAATCCGGCAGAGGAGGCAAAAGCCACATCTCTCGCGCGGTGGCACTTGAAATGCCAAACGAGTTTATCCTTACCTGTACGGCCTGATTTCTTTTTTACTTCCTCTTCCGTCCGGATCATCACCGTTTTGTCGCTGTTACGCGCGAGATCCAGTCTTTTGATCTGTTCTGTTGTTAACACTTCAGTTGGATTTACCAGTTCACCGGAAGCTAACACGAGTTGCTCACCGGAAGTGGTAATACTGAAATCATAATCACCATATTCCAGATAAAATTCTCCGGCACCGATATACGGGTTGGTGTTCCATCCCAGTACATTGTCATACACACACATGCGTGGATACCATTGAGCGATGGTATAGATCCATCCGTTCGCTGTTTCGATGCGTCCCATTCTGTCTGTACCTTTTTCAGGAATGCCAAAACTATATGATATGCTTATGGACAAGGAATCCCCATTAGCCTTCAGATTCTCAGGAAGAAAAATCTGCATGCGGGTATCATTGATCTGGAAATGAATATTTTGCTCTCTGCCCTGATATTTTACAGATACAGATTGTATTTTATATCCTCCTTCAAAACCGGGATTCGCATAACGGCCACCCTCAATCGTAGTTGTCGCTTCTCCGCGGGAATCTGATTTATAAATATTCTGGTCCAGCTGAAGCCATAAAAAGGATAATGGCTCCGGGCTGTCATTTTTATAATTGATTAGCACATTTCCGTATATCTGTTGATTTACATCATCCAGCGTAACCTGAATATTGTAACTGGCTTCGTTCTGCCAGTATTTTGGGCCGGGTGTACCGGCTGCGGTTCTGACTTCATCGCCAAATGCGGGATAAAAAATGGGTGCAAATGCTTCATGCTGATCATAATTTAGAGCGGCTTGCGAAAACGAACCATTGTAAAAACATAAACTACAGGCCAGCAAACACCATATTTTCTTAACAAACATTTAGAAAGATTTAGGCCTGCGAAGATAGATGGTAAAGTCCTTTTAAAACCTTTAAAATGTGACGGGTGGTTAAAGGCGGATAAGCTAATTTGCAGACCTGAAGGCATGAAAAAACTCGACTGGTATATTCTTAAGAAATTTCTGACCACATTCGTGTTCACTATGCTCTTAATCACGGTAATAGCAGTCGTGATCGACACGAGTGAAAAGGCAGATGATTTTGTTAAATCAGGGTTAAGCTCCTGGGAGCTGGTTACACATTATTTTATCGGCTTCGTTCCTTTCATCATGTCCATGATCTTTCCGCTCATGGTCTTTATTGCGGCGATTTACTTCAGTTCAAAGATGGCGGCCCAGTCGGAATTTGTTGCCATCCTCGCCGGTGGCGTTCGATATAACCGGATGCTCAGGCCCTTCCTGGTCGGAGCCATTGTTCTGGCTGTATTTTTCTGGTTCGCCAGTCAGTACTGGGTTCCCAAGGCCAATGAAATACGAACTAATTTTCAGTCAACCTATATCGATCCGCATAGTTCTTATAACGGGGATCCTTACCGGACGAATAATTTTTATTTAAGAGTGAATGCCGAAACGTACGTCGGTTTACGATATTATGATACGGCAAGGAAAACAGCCGGTGCTTTTTTTCTGTCTAAAATAAAAAACAATAAAATTTACTATAACCTGAGGGCTGAAAGTATTCATTGGGATACGGCAAAAAAAAACTGGATGCT
>DASXKM010000243.1:0-1909 GCA_036496825.1 Puia sp.
CATTGGTAACCAAAGTCTATACCGGCATACGTTCCTGTATATCCTGCATGATAATTGCCTACATCAGCTGCACTTTTGAAAGAAAGGCCACCGTCAGTAAAACTTGTGTTTTTTGCGTTTGGATCGTTTTTTATAGCGGTGTTATCAAAATCCCAAGCAACCCCAAAGATGGTACCTGATTATCCTTTAAATCCCAAGGAGCATCCTGTTTAACCTTGTTTGCCCACTCCACGGTACTAAGTCCTTTCGCAATTTCTGCATCACTAGACAATATATTTCCAAGGTATCCATGTCGTGCTGATTACGCCAATTGTAAATCATAAAATTTGAATTCTTTTTATCGATTCCCAGCCACAGGGCATAGTCGCCTGAACTGATCCGGTCAATCAGTTTTTCTTTTCTTTTTTCAGATAATACCAGTTCAAATTTGATTTCCCCCGAGGAAATATCGATGGTATAGTTGTGATATCCGCCGGGAGATTTATAATCGCAGAATAAGTAAATCTTACCATTCTTTATAAAACCAGCTGTGAACTCCTCCTTGTTTAGACGTGATATATTGTACTCATGAACTTCCGTAAATGTCCGGTCATAAAGAATCACCTTAAAGCCATCCGCATTTTCCAGCAAACTGGCGTGTAAGTCTCCTGATTTATCATGAATTGTTTGAAGTTTGATATCACTTCCTGACCATCCAATTTGTTTTGAACTGAGCAGGCTTTGGGCGGACAGAAAATAAAACGAAAGGGATAGATATAATAAAAAAAAGGCGCGCATATCGACTGTTTAAAGGGTTTGGATAAAAATAAACAAATATAAATAGAAAACGAAGCGAATCCTGACTCACTAAGGGTTTACTCTTAGATAAAATCGCTGTAATTTCTGGAAACCTTTTTTTATTTTTAGAACATGATTTTTATTAACGACTGATCAATTTTTACTTTTTGCTTACTCACATTTTCGATTTAAAAAGAACAACATTCAAACCGGTCAGGCGTTTTCTTATTACAAATTATTCTTTCTCCAATTATATTGAAAAACCAATTTAAAACAACCATTTTATTTCTCAGTATTCTTTCCGTGTTTAACGGGTTTTCCCAACAGGGGAACAACTGGTTCTTTGGTAAAAAAGCCGGTCTTTCTTTTAATGGTGGTAAGCCTTCTGCATTGCTTTCGGGTGCACTGGATACATATGAAGGATGTGCATCAATAAGTGACAACACTGGTCAGCTTTTATTTTATACTGATGGCCTGAGCATCTGGAACAGAAATAACCAGGTTATGCCTAATGGCAGCGGTTTGAAGGGAAATCCATCCTCCTCAAATGCTGCGATCATTGTTCCAAAACCAGGGTCAAAAACCATTTATTATGTTTTTACTGCAGATGCCAGCGAGAATCAAAATTTAAATGGCTACAATTATTCAGAGGTAGATATGACCCTTAATGGTGGTTTGGGAGACATAACGACCAATAAAAATATACTGCTGTATGCGCCTTCGACAGAAAAATTAACCGCAGTCCGTGCAGCCAATGGTATAGACGTGTGGGTTATAACTCATTCCTGGGGAGACAGTGGATGGGTCGTTTACAAAATCGATTGCCACGGCGTAAATATATCGCCAATAAAATCAATATCCGGAAGTGCTTATACCTATGTGATTAATAGTCCGGATCCTTCAAATGGACGGCCGCAATGGAACGAAGGTTCGGTCGGATGTCTGAAGGCAAGCCCGGATGGAAAAATTATAGCCACAACCATTTTAACCGATTTGACATTGGAGATTTTTAACTTCGATAATACTACCGGCCTGATTTCAAACCCTGTTTCCTTCTATTATTTTGAAGGATATGGCCTCGAATTCTCTCCCAATTCGAAACTACTATATGTAGCGGGGGAACGCTGGGGTT
>DASXKM010000244.1:0-4321 GCA_036496825.1 Puia sp.
GCATTTCGCATAGTCCGTTCAATTTGAAGTATTGAAAAATAAACGACCGGCTCAGGCTTTCCATCGCTCGGCCAGCCAGTTGTAGTCGTAGTCCAGACTATCAAATGCCGTTACAGCATATTCTTCCTGTTCGATAAAATAATACTTCATTCCAGCTTGTTTGGCCTGTTTCATGAGGCCGAGGATATCCACACCACCCTTTCCGAACTCGACACTCTTTTTTTCAGTCAGGCTCATGTCTTTCAAATGCCATAAAGGAAAACGTCCGGGATATTTTGAAAAATAAGTCAGCGGATCTTTTCCTGCCGCAATTACCCAACCCAGATCCATTTCCATATGCACAAGGGCCGGCTGCGTATTGTCCAGCAAAACATCATACAGAGCTTTCCCCTCACCCGTATCAAATTCTGATTCATGATTGTGGTATCCGAACAGGATCCCGCTTTTTTTGCATTGTTCTCCGGCCTGATTGAACATATCCGCACTTTTCTGATAGTTGGCGACGGTCTGTCCAGGAGAAGGAAGGACGGAACAAATAATATATTCCTGTCCTGCTTCTGCTGCCTCGTCGATGGATTTTTGCCAGTTTTTGTCAATATGGGTATGGCCACTCCGCAGGGTCATACCGTGGTCTTTCAATATTTTTTTTATTTCTTTTGGCTCTAGTCCGTAGTAGTTGCCTTTTTCGCTCTGTGCCGATTCGATTTCCTGGTAGCCGATTTGTCCCAGTTTCTTCAAAGTACCGACGGCATCCTCCATCATTTCCTTTCTTACGGAATAAAGCTGAACTCCTACCTTTTTGAGTTTGGGAGTCGTATCAGGTATTTTTATGAACCCTGGCAGAATAAATGCACCCGCGCCTGCGAATGCCGTTTCTCTTAGGAAAGACCGTCTTGATTTCATATTGCGTTTTAAAAATGAAAATTTCTATTTCTGATTTCCCGACATATCTGAATTGCTTACAAATGCCACGCGTTTACTATCAGGGGACCAGGACGGAGTATTAATCGTCCCCTGTCCTCCATACACGTATGCAATTACTTTGGGTACACCTCCCGCAAAAGGCATCAGTCGGATATACACATGTTTATATGGAGGGTGAATCCCTGGTTGCACTTCATCTTTCAGAAAAGAAATCATTACGATCCACTTGCTATCCGGAGAAATATGCGCAAACCAGTTATTAAAATCGTCACTGGTCACCTGTTCAGGATCTTTCCCATCCGGTTTCATCCGCCAGATTTGCATGGACCCGGAACGGACAGAATTAAAATAAATGTATTTCCCGTCAGGTGTATATTCTGGTCCGTCATCAAGCCCTTTCGTTTCCGTCAGTTTTACTTCCGGGCCGCCGTTGGAAGGAACCCTGTATACGTCATAATCGCCATTTCGTTCACCGCAAAAAACCAGAAAATTTCCGTCGGGTGACCAGCCATGGAGGTAGGACGGGCCCTTGGGAGTTATTTGTTTGGGAGTACCTCCGCCGATAGGTACTGTATAAATAATGGAGCCTCCCAAAGAATTCACACTGCTGCTCAGGCCAAGCATATTCCCATCAAATGAAATGACATGATCGTTATTATTGTTTTTAACAACCCCGGTATTAATTACAGATACTGCCCGGGAGGCCAGGTCAAAGCGATTTATTAATCCTTTGTCATCATTAAAAATCAGATATTTCCCATCCCGGCTCCAGTTCGGTGCCTGAATTGAATATGGGACGGAATAAACGATATCTCTTTTACCAGAGGCGATTTCGAGGATTTCCAGGTGACTCCCCAGTTTCATCTGAGTTTCATTATCCGCAACCCCTTTGAAAGTAACCGTGAGCCTGACATTACTGAAAACACCCGTTTCAACCACATCCGCGTTATGTGATCCGACAAATAAGCCGACATATAACTCCTCACCCAGGTCGATATTATTTACCGTATCGGCTACAAACGGTTCTCCGTAGATAGCGGCGCGCATAATATACTGGTTTCCGTGTCTTTCCAGTTCGATGATATTTGCTTTTGTCAGTTTGGCTTTGATTTCCTCTGTCTGAGCACCGGCGGACCTGCGAAATTGCAGAGAGGTGAGGCCATCCCCATGTTCCACCGTGTTTACATGGGCTGAATTTCCATCCAGCGTCTTCCGGACCATTACACCTACTTTTCGATGATAATTCACCCAGTTCCCCAGGAATTCAGCCCTCGTGGAAATGATAAAGTCCCCTTTTATCTTCTTCCAGACAAACTGAAACTCGTCATGATCAGCCCAAACATTGTATCCGGCGCCGGAAATGACATATTGCCCCGTCTCCGGAATGAAAGTGGCAGAACCGGGCTTTATGTTGGTTCCTATATCCGTATGTCCCTCGAAAATACCGACCGGAGTTTGTTGACTATTTGCTGAAATGGAAAACAGCATAATGACAAAGGCAAGCAGTTGCTTCATGTAGGAGGTTTGAAAAATTGAATATTTTCTGACTGCGTGAAATTAAATTCGATTCAATATAACTATAGATTTTCTGATACTTCAATACTACTTCAACCCAAAAATTAAACGATAGAGGCTCCAGGGAACTACATCATCACTACATCATAGAAAAAATCTAAACGTAAAAAGGGCCACAACATTTATGGAGAATCCGGATATGGCATTTTTGAGATAGTTTCACCTTACATTTGATTCAGATTGTATTGCAGATGAATCGAATGCTCATTTTTTTTCTGGTTTTATCTACGTCAATTCTCCGGGCCCAGAATCCTATTGGCATTCCGGATATTATCAATTACCACAACAATACCTACAACGCAGGAACGGAAAACAGAAGCATAGTAGAAGATCAAAACGGGGTCATGTACTTTGCCAACCTTGAAGGCCTGATTAGTTTTGACGGTTCTTCATGGAAATTATATTCTCTTCCGAATAAGTCAATCGTTCGCTCGATCGCGATGGGAAAGGATAATAGAATTTATGCTGGTGGTCAGGATGATTTTGGTTACTTCACACCTGACCATACCGGAAAGCTATTTTTTACTTCTCTTAAACCGCTGCTTTCCAAAAAAGACTATTCATTTACCGATATCTGGAATATAGTCCTGGTGGGTAATGACGTTTTTTTCCGCTCCAAGGAAAAGATTTTTCAGTACAACAGCTATTCAATTACGGTTTATCCTGCACGCAGTGAATGGGATTTTATAGGAGTAGGCAATAATACCCTGATTGCCCAGGACCTGCAGACCGGCCTTATGAAGTTTAACAACGGTCTTTGGACAAGTTATCTCGAAAACGCTCCGCTTCCGCCGGGTTATATTGTTTCCTCGATGTTTTCATTTGGCAACGACAGCACCTTCATCACGACTATCATCTCGGGGTTTTTTGTTCTTTATAAGGATAAGGTGACACCTTTCCATTTTGCGGGGTTCAATCCTTTGCAGAACCAACGGATTCTGACGGCCATACCGGTAACCAGCGACTGGATTGCGGTGGGCACTAATCTGAATGGGTGTTATGTAATCAATAAAAAAGGAGAAGTAATTCAGAACCTTTCAAGAAAGGAGGGCTTGCAACTAAATAATATTCTTACACTTTTTCTGGACAAGGATAATAATCTGTGGCTGGGACTGGATGATGGTATTGACTTCATAGCATACAATAATGCAATAAAACATATATACCCCGAAAGACTGAATGAAGGAAAAGGTTATACTTCATTGGTATATCAGGATGCGTTATATGTAGGCACGTCTAATGGATTTTATAAAGTACCCCTGAACGGAAAGGCTGACCTCAGTTTTGTCGATGGCGATTTTATACCATTGCCATATACGAAGGGATCCTCCTGGTGTCTGAGTACAATTAACGGAGAATTATTGTTCGGTCATCACGACGGGGCGTATACCCTGCGAGACGGGAAACCAGTACCACTCAATTCTATATTGGGTTATTATAATTTTCTTCCTTTTTATAATGTGCTCCCGTCAAAACTGGTGCTGGCGGGAAATGTGACAGGTCTGGATCTGATGGAGTGGGATAATAACCGGTTCGTTTCAAAAGGCAATATTCCGGGTTTTAACGAGTATTCCCAGTTTGTCGCAATAGATAATAACAATACAATATGGGTCGGTCATCCCTATCGGGGCGTATATAAAATAGACCTTCACATCGGGCAGCCCGCGTCAGTTAAGCTATATACAGTAGAACAGGGATTGCCATCCTCGGTAAAAAATCAATTGTACAAGGTTTTAAACCGGATTGTAGTGGCTACTGAAAAAGGAATTTATGAATACGATCCGAAAACAGACAGATTCGAGCAGTCTCCTTATTTCTTTTC
>DASXKM010000245.1:0-1957 GCA_036496825.1 Puia sp.
CATAACCTGTTTTTATCTTTGCAATATCAGTCTCAAATACACTGGCCATAACCCATACTTCCTCCAGGTTGGCGATGATAAAAAAAGGTTGTGCAGCGTCGGGTCTATACTGCATTTTGTCTGTGATATTTTTTTCAATCACATAACCGGAAATCGGAGCAGTGATGATTTGTATGGCATTACTTTTTACTCCGTAAATGGAAGCAGTTTGTTCCATTCTTTTCAAATCTGATGATGCTTTATCCAGATCTGTCCGCGCGTTCATCGTGTCTCTTTCCGTAGCTAATCCGGATTTAAACAGTTCCCGGCTTGAATTCAGACTTATCTCGGTATTTCTGACTGTGGATTGCGCAGAATTCAACTGGTTTTGATAATCGGCTATTTCGCCGCTTCTTATGACGGCTAAAGTCTGGCCCTTTGTAACATAGTCGCCGAGCTGAACTTTCATTTCATCAACGATACCGCCGACAACAGGATAAACTTTTACCCATTTATCCTCATTGGCTTCAATTTTACCCGAAAGAGCAATGATATTTTTTACGACTTGCAGTTTCACGGTGTCGATCACCGTTTTCTCACGGAGTGTATCTGTAAGGCAAAAAGGCGCTTTGGTTTTAACGTCCGGAATTTTACTGTGACAGGCAGTTATATTAAATAGAATAACCGTTATTACCGGTAGCCGGAATTTGTATCGATTCATATGCAGACCCGCGTGGATTTATTGGTAGAATATTGAAGTCGTAAATTTACCAATAGTTTGGTCGACCAGTAAGTAAATATTACACTTCATTAACCAATGAATAACATGTCTGGTTGATAATAAAAGTTAATCCTTCTCGTAGAATTTGATATTGTTTTCCCTGAGGAATTTTTTGATGATATCGACATGAATACAATGACCGACGTGTAAAAAAGGTTGATTGGTTACTTTAATTTTTACGCCATTCAGATTGTATTCGAAGTTTTTCATGTAAAAACCCAGGTGCAGATGATTCGTACTGGATTGCATAACGCATACAGCGCCTTCCTGATCAAAAAGCGGCCCTCCGCTTTGACCTCTTAAACCGGGGGTACTTAATTCGATGCCCGCAATTTCCCTGTTTCCCTGTATATGCCTGGTGAGCATACCCTCCAGGGGAAACCTGGGAGATTCAGTTATTCCAGTCTGGGTCCATTCGATATCATCTTTTTCAGCATTGTACTGAAAATTTGAAAACTCCGGAAATGGGAAACCCAGGCGACATAAAAACTTACCTTGTTTGAGTGCAGAAGAATCTTTCAGAAATTTTGCATATGACTGATATAGCGGATTTTTAAAATCCTGGATAATTAAGATGGATAAATCATATCTGGGATGATTGATCCAGCGGTAACTCAGCTGAGGTTCATTGGTGACAGCCATGAACCGATCCTGAAGTTGTACCAATACGTCCTGTTTATAATGAAATGCCTCATCCAGTGCTTTTAATCTCTGATTATATCTGTTATTTCTTCCGATCAACGCTTTTTCCGATTTATATTTCCTGTAGTGCTCGTTGATGGCGTTTCGGTTTGCGATCAGGTCAATAACATGTTTACAGGTTACCGCACAACCATCTTCATTCACAAAAAATAAGGTCGCTGCGCCTGGACTTACTGTCGTTTGATTAAAATTTCTCGATATAGTATGGATCGGTCTGGTGAATCTTGAAACTTCTTCAATGGCCTGCACAAACATTTTTATTGGGTTTAAATGAAAAATACACGGTTTAAAAAGTTACAAAAATGTTGCAACTTTCAGTGTCCAATATAAGGAATATAAGAAGTAGGATGACCGTCAGGCCTTTTTGCGGGCTATATTACGTGCGCCTGTATTGGGATTCTGAAGAAAACCAAGTTTTTTTATTGCGAGACTGTCCCCGTAGCTGGAAGCCTGGGAAAAAGCTTTCCTTGCATATTTTATTTCATTTCTTGCCAG
>DASXKM010000246.1:0-3959 GCA_036496825.1 Puia sp.
CCTGTTGTTACAGAAGGTGGCTTGATTTTTATTGCGGCCACCAGGGATGAAAAAATCCGGGCCTTTGATAAATTAACCGGAACGGTTGTTTGGGAATACAAACTTCCCGCTGCAGGTTTTGCAACACCCATCACCTATGCGATGAATGGGAAACAATATATTGTGATAGCTGCGGGCGGCGGAAGAGGATTAAAATCCGGATCTTCCTACATCGCATTTGCGCTTCCCTAAAAACAATAGAATATGAGCGGTATTCGTAAACTGCGCGCAATTTATTTTTGGCTGTCGGCCATCGGTTTTCTCGCCGGATATATTATTCTGACTATGATGGGAAATTCTTCTTTTGGAGGATGGCTGTTAACCGGATTTTTTATTTCTCTC
Source organism: Puia sp. (assembly GCA_036496825.1). GTDB lineage: Bacteria > Bacteroidota > Bacteroidia > Chitinophagales > Chitinophagaceae > Puia. The sequence continues at coordinate 382 of DASXKM010000246.1, forward strand.
GCAGTGGCATGCAGAAGCCGTTTATTCTTAAAAGGCTTCACCTACACCCTGGTGATATTTGCAGCGGTGAGTCTTGCGATGTATTACCCGGGATATTTTCTTCAAATCGGGGAATTTAAATTGTCAGGACTTATCCTGCCGCTTTTACAGATCATCATGTTTGGCATGGGCACCGAGCTCAGCATTCAGGAATTCCGGACCGTGATAAAAAAACCAAGAGGCATTATGATCGGTATTCTCTGTCACTATACGATCATGCCCATACTTGGATTCACGCTGGCAACCCTTTTCAGTTTTCCAAAAGAGATCGCTGCCGGTATCATCCTGGTTGGCTGCTGTCCCAGCGGTCTGGCTTCGAATGTGATGTCGTTTCTTGCCCGGGCCAACCTGGCGCTATCCGTCTCGGTTACAGCTGTGTCGACCCTGCTGGCTCCCTTTCTAACGCCGATGCTTATGCGTATACTGGGCGGTGAGTTTATCCAAATTGCCTTCTGGCCGATGGTGTGGGATATCGTAAAAATCGTGATCCTTCCCATTGTGGCCGGTCTGCTGTTTCATTATTTTGTCCGCGGAAGGATTTCTTTTATTGACAGGGCCATGCCCGTGATTTCAATGGCAGGCATCGCGCTGATTATCGTAGTCATCACGGCAAGCGGCCGGGAAAGCCTTTTACAGGTGGGTCTTAAACTAATCCTGGTCACATTCATTCAGAATCTGGTGGGTTATGGACTCGGATACTGGTCCGCACGGTTTTTTAAATTGAGTGAAAAAGACTGCCGGACGGTTTCACTGGAAGTGGGAATGCAAAACAGCGGGCTCGCCTCTGGTCTCGCCCTGACACTGGGAAAACTGGCGACGGTAGGTCTGGCGCCGGCGGTTTTTGGTCCGACCATGAATATTACGGGTTCCACCCTGGCCAACTGGTGGCACAGAAAGAAACCGGATGAGGAAAACAGCGCTTTCTGATTTAAAAAAAAACAGGAACTAATCTCTGTTAAAAGAAAGGTTCCTGTATTTCTAAATTCAAAATTGAGTAACGAGACTTGGTCGTTCGATCCGAACGGCAGTCGGATTCTATAACTCAAAAAATCTGCCAATCATTTAAATAGGAAGGATCCGTGAATAATAAAATTTATTCCCGGCTTTTTTCAGGCATAATCGAAACCGGAATCGTCAACGTCTCCCTCCGTAGAACGCAGGCGCGCTTTTATATCCCAGTTCAGATCGTTAGGAGCGGGCTTTTGGATTCAAAAAAGTTTAATTTTACCTCATGGAATATAAATCAATGGTTCAGGAAATGCTGGATGGCCTGATGAAAAGATATATGGCCCGGGTACCTGATGTATCCGCGATTCTTAATGCCATGATCCGGGAAGGAATGATCGAAAAGGCATCTGACATTGAGAACGATCATATTGCTTTCAGAACCCTGGGCGTACCTAACCTGGGTGTCGGATCGCTGGAAAAAATATTTTTATATCATGGCTATACGAAAAGAGATTATTATTTTTTCAAAGAGAAGAAGTTAAACGCCTGGTGGTATTCCCCTCCCGTCGCCGGTCTCCCGAGAATTTTTATTTCTGAACTGCTTGTCGGTGATTTGTCAACCCTGTCCCAGGCCATTATACATTCATATACCGATTCTTTATTAGCGGATCCTGTCGACAGTCTGGATATGACGGACCCAAAGGCTGTTGACTTTTATCTCCACAGTTCTTCCTGGACCATTCCTTCACTGGAAGACTACGAAACGCTGGCCGGCGAAAGTGAATATGCGGCCTGGGCCATCTACAACCGGTATTACCTGAATCATTTTACGATGTCGGTGCATAATCTGAAAAAGGGATTTAACACGCTTGCCACATTCAATGAATTTCTCGAAAGAAACGGATTCAGGCTGAATGACGCGGGAGGTAAGGTAAAAAAGAGTCCCGATGGTCTGTTACTGCAGAGCAGTACAGTAGCGGAAATGGTTCTTGCTGAATTTGCGGATGGAGAAACGAAAATGATCCCGGGTTCCTATGTTGAATTTGCTGAAAGAAAAGTACTGGAACCATTCAGATCGCTACCGGACGATCAGATTTTACCCATCCACCGCAGAGAGGGTTTTGAAGCGGCCAATGCGGACAAGATATTTGAAAGTACTTATCTGGAACAGGTGGAGAGGGAGAGTTAAGAGTATAGGAGTGTAGGAGTATAAGAGTGATGATTACTTAGAGCCGGCCAAAGGGTGCAAATATGGTAAAAACAAATTTTTGAAATGGCCAGGCGGGCCGGGCGAGGCGGATTTCATGCTGGTGTTTCAGACATAATTTTGAAATCCGCCAAATATTTGGTTTTCCTTTCTTATTCAGTCTGTTTTCTGCGGCCAGTTTAAAATACGATCTGAAAAAAGACTCGATATCCAGCGCAGGTTTGAATTTCTGGATATAATGGGCCTCCCTGCCCGATTCATTCCAGAAATGATGGGGCGCACGGGCCGGCACAACAACCACATCTCCACGACTCACAACAATTGTTTTGCCCGAAATACGAAAATGAAGTGTCCCATCCAGGATCTCAAAAATATTCTCCTGAAACGGATGAACATGTTCCGGTTCCCTGATTTGAGATGAGGGACTATAACATTCAATCGACAAAAGCTGTCCATTGGTTTCCGCGCCCGTTTTCAGAATTTTCATTCTCTGACCCGTACGGGGGTTTGAAATTTCCCGCTGAGGCGGGCTGTTATCTTTTTTTTCGTTTTGTATTTGCAAACCGGATTTTTAGTTCCCGCAAAGATCCGTTTAATAATTGTCAATTGACCATTGACAATTATCAGCGTTTATTTCGGCGAACAGCTGATGAGTCCGGGTCCTCTTGTTTTGAAATCCAGGCGGGAAAGGGTGTATGTATATATGCGATCGTTTCCTTCCACCATTTTATAATGCGTATCTACGGGAAGGTTTTGAAACAGTTGCGTTTTACCAGTTACCGGCCAGGTGATTTCGATCTTTTCAACAGTAGCAGCCGATCCGATACCGATATGCTGACAGAGTGGATTAGAACCAAAGCTTCCGCCGGAATTTACATCCCTGTATACCGAGCGTTCAATATTATTTTCTTTAAAGGTCACTTTAATTTTCGCGCCGATGGCCGCTTTATTTGAAACGGTTCCTTCTAATAAAATACTCAGCCAGTGATTATTATTTTGTCCGGGATTTAGATAAAGCGAATTTTCATAAGCATCTCCGGCATAAGCGCCACCCATTTTGATATAGATATCTTCATTCCCGTCGTTATCCAGATCGGCAAAAGAAACGCCATGGCCCTTTTGCAGATTGCCCACACGCGCCGATGTGGTGACATCCAGGAACCCCTGTCCATTGATATTCTTAAACAGCTTGTTTGGCAAGACCGATTTTATTTGTGAGTTGCCCGTGCCCAGATAAAAATCCAGGTAACCATCATTATCGATGTCACCGAAATTTGCCCCCATGGCGAAGGCAATTTTGTTCAATCCGGCTTTTGCAGATTCATCTTCGAAGGTGCCGTCGTGATTATTCCTGAACAGTAAAACCTTGCCCGCATTGCCAACC
>DASXKM010000247.1:0-1632 GCA_036496825.1 Puia sp.
GCCGGAAATCAGGCGGGCAGCGGGCGTTAAGGAGAGTCTTATCCGCCTGTCGGTGGGTCTGGAAGAAGCTGAAGATTTAATAACGGATCTTCGCAACACATTTGACCGGATCGTTGTTAGATCAAATAAACATTTGACTCAATTAGAAAATTGTTGAATTATCATATGGATGCACATAAAAAACTGACAATCGGACTTTTTGGATTTGGTGTAGTAGGCGAAGGTCTTTACCGTATTTTGCAGCAAACACCTTCTCTTAAAGCAACGATAAAAAAGGTTTGTATTAAACATCCGGGGAAAAAAAGAAATGCGCCGGAAGATCTTTTTACAACCGATAAGGATTTGTTGCTGAATGATCCGGATATTAATGTGATTGTTGAAGTCATTAATGAGACAGAGCCTGCTTTCGAGATTGTTACGACAGCCCTGGAAAATGGTAAAGATGTTGTGAGCGCCAGCAAAAAAATGCTGGCTGAACACCTCGCCGCCCTGCTGGACTTGCAGAAAGAAACCGACAGATCAATTTTATATGAGGCAGCTGCCTGCGCCTCTATTCCCGTGATCCGAAATCTGGAAGAATATTATGATAACGATTTACTACATTCCCTGCGTGCGATTGTAAACGGATCCACGAATTTCATCCTGACCAAGATGTTTGAGGAAAAGCTGGACTTCAAACAGGCTCTTCTTCTGGCACAACAGTTGGGCTTTGCGGAAAGCGACGCGTCGCTGGATGTGGATGGTATCGATGCGGTAAATAAATGGGCACTTCTGTTGGCGCACGCTTACGGAATCGTTGTCCACCCAAAAAAAATTGTATTCAACGGGATTCAGAATCTTCAGGCCGGTGATGCAACAGTAGCAGCAGAAAAACATTATGAAATTAAACTGGTTGGCCAGGCTAAAAAATTACTGAATGGCAAAGTGGCGGCTTTCGTGCTTCCCCAGTTTGTTAAATCAGACGACCATCTGAGTTTTGTAAAAAATGAATATAACGGGGTTGTAATTGAAAGCGGCTTTGCCGATAAACAATTTTTCTATGGAAAGGGAGCCGGCAGTTTCCCGACTGCTTCTGCAGTCTTGAGTGACTTATCTGCCTTACGTTATCAATATCGTTATGAATACAAAAAACTCTACCACCATGCTCCGCTTGAGTTAACCGATGAGTTTTTTGTGAAGGCATATATCAGTTTTGATGACTGGTCTTTTATTCCTAAAGATAAATTCGAATGGATTGAAGAATGGCATGCAGAAAGCGACCGAAAATATCTGATCGGCGTTTTGTCTTTTCGAGAATTAAAGTCCGGAAGCTGGTGGCGCGAAAATAAAACCTCGCTGATATTGACGCCCGAACCCATTATTGAAGATGTGGAAATCAGAAAGCTGAAGAAAAAAAGTCTTGAACTGGCTGGAATCATTTAAAGTACGGTGCTAATTATTTTTTTTCGAATCAAGATCATATAATAACCCGATTCGAAAGATCAATGCTCCCGTATCATTATTGCCATTCCGACTGTTTTTTTGCAAGTTTATAAATCCATAATTACCTCCCGCCTCAATAAAATAAGAAATGGATTTTATATGATATAGTCCGCCTACATTTCCCTGAATTCCGAAATTTGCATCATGCAG
>DASXKM010000248.1:0-1592 GCA_036496825.1 Puia sp.
TTTAAGGATTTATTTAAAGATGAAATCGCGAAACAGGAACAGGAAGTAATTGACTGCACCATTGATACCGACCTGGAAATTCTGATCCCCGACCTGTATGTGGAAAGTATTACGGAGAGACTTTCTCTTTATACCCGATTGGACAATTGTGAAACGGAAGAGGAACTTACAGCTTTCCACAAAGAAATGGAAGATCGTTTCGGGCCCGTTCCTGCCGAGGTAAATGATTTGTTTGATACGATCAGAATCAGGCGGATGGCGGTTGGACTGGGTTTTGAAAAACTGATATTCAAAAACGGACAGGTTAAATTTTATTTCATCAACCGGCCGGATTCGAAATATTTTGAATCTGATACATTCAGGAATATTCTGGACTATATCCAGAAACAGACGAGACAGGCCAGGCTCAGGCAGAACGGGAAACTATTCATGCTGGTACTCAGTGAAATGGATTCAATAAAAAAATTACTTGAATTTATGCAGCGTATGTACGCGACCGTTATACCCAAAGAAGAGCGGATGATCCCCGCAGGGAATTAAGAGTGGCAAGAGTGGAAGTGTATAGATACAAGTGCCAGGTGAAAGGCCTACCTTAGTTTTTTTTCCATAATCACGTGAGGAATAGTGATTTCGATAAACTGGCCGGCTTTTTTCACATACCCCAGTTTTTCGTAGAATCCGGTAGCGGTGACGCGGGCATGCATCATAACGGTCTCATAACCCATGTCACGGGCTATATTTTCGGCAAAAATCATCAATGCCCGTCCGATACCCTTGCCCTGCAGATTGTTTGAAACAGCCATTTGCCTGAGTCGAAGCGTTTTATCATTTATTTTGGTCAGAAGACAGCATCCAAGCATACGATCATCCTCAAATGCCCCGATCAGTACATCATCCTTCTCTTTTTCCAGCTCTTTAGGGTCAAAATTCAATCCCAGCGGCTTTCTCAGGAGGTCATTCCGCAATTTCAGCATCATTTCGTATTCGGGAGATCCGTAGTCTATCTGCTTAAGGGCCATGTCAAAACGGTTGATTTAGTGAAACGAGCAGCGGAAATCGCAAATTCCGGTATATAATCCAAATCAAAAAATAAAATTGAAATAGCTTGTTGGTTGTGTTTAATTCAAAAATTATATTTTTGCAGCCGAAACTAAAATTTACAAAAATGTCAGACATCGCAACACGAGTCAAAAAAATTATAGTGGACAAGTTAGGAGTAGAGGAAGCTGAAGTAACAAATGAGGCGTCCTTTACGAACGATCTGGGCGCCGATTCGCTTGACACGGTTGAGTTGATCATGGAATTCGAAAAGGAATTCAACATATCAATTCCCGATGAGCAGGCAGAAACCATTACAACGGTTGGTCAGGCTATCGGATACCTGGAAGAACACGCCAAATAGGGGTTTTCTTGTGCTGCGCTAATCTTCGTTGATCCGCTTTTCGAAGGCTATACGTCCGAGAAAGCGGATTTATCACATTATTCACGTCCGCGCAATGGGTACTATGGAACTGAAAAGAGTTGTTGTAACAGGAATAGGTGCGCGTACACCGATTGGAAATAGTCTGAACGACTATTGGCGAAACCTGTTG
>DASXKM010000249.1:0-4889 GCA_036496825.1 Puia sp.
AAATAATATTTTACATCATACACATATGAATTCAGCTGCAGGAATAATCCCGGCACGTCCGGTTGCTCCGGGTGACTATATTCCCTTCTTACGCTTCTTTCAAATCCCAGGTTGACAGTCAATCTTCCGGTGCCCAACGCAAAATTATTTGTAGAGTAAACATGAAAGAGTTGTACGTGCTGGTGTAACGGAGTAATCGCATAGCTATGCAATTCCTTTTCTGTAACAATCGGCCGGTACGTGTCCGAATCAGTAATCTGTTTGGTAAATTGTCTGGTAGCAGAATCGCGGCTTCCGTCAGGAATTTCCTGCAGATCATCAAACAGAGAAATATTCAAATGAGAATATCCGAAGGCGCGGTGCAAACCGATTGAGGCAGTGGCATCCGTTTCATTAAAAGCCGTATTATATACGCGGCCATCAGCCCCATTGGAATAATTGCTCGCTTCTTTGTGAGATAAACGTCCCATCCACTCCAACCCATTCTTTGTCCCTTTCATCATGGCTGAACCACCAAAGAGCCCGTTGTTGGTTTGAAATTCCGCCTGTACATCACCCTGTATTTTGCCCTCCGGCGCCGGAGGGGTCGGTATCAGATTCACAACGCCCGCTAACGCATCGGAACCGTAGGTCAGGCTCGCCGGTCCCTTTATCACTTCGGCATGATCAACACCATACTGATCCACTTCAATGCCGTGTTCATCTCCCCATTGCTGACCCTCCTGTCTCACACCATCATATAGTGTCAGGATACGATTAAATCCCAGTCCCCGTATGAATGGTTTGGAAACATTTGGCCCGGTTGTCAATTGGGTTACGCCGGGTATTTTTGAAATGGCATCGATGATATTGGTGCTCAGGTTCCCTGCTATATCTGCATGACTCATCGTAACGATAGGAATCGGACTTCGTTTAATCTGGGTGGCTTTCGACTGTCCGGTAACAACGACTGCGCTTTGTTCTGTATACTGGAGACCCAGTACAAAATCCAATACTGCTTTCTCTGAAATGGTTATATCCTTTGTCTGCGTTGTATGGCCGATTGCATCCGCTTCGACGAGATAGGTTCCCGTAGGAAGATTGGCGAACCGGTAGTCTCCGTTTTCATTGGCAACAACACCCAGTTTCAAATCAGCAATATAGACGGACGCCCCCGGCAAAGGTTTACCCGTGGAGCTGTCAGTCACTTTACCCGAAAGCGTACCGAGATATCCGGAGAAATTCAGTTGCGAAACGGTTTGCGCGGACGAAATAAAATAAATACCCGAAAAAATAAATAGTAAAAAAGTCTTCATGAATCTGATTTCTGTTATTACAGGCCGGCCTGTAATGGGATTTACTAAATAAATCAAGCCCAGAAATCAGCAGGCGGTCCGCGACTATCAGCATGTGAGATGTATGAAAAAACAAAAGAACCAGCCGGTTCCGAAAAAATAAATGGGGATGACGAAAGCAGAATCGTTTCTGTTATCTGAATGTCAGGAAGAAAGGGAGCCACCACAACAAGATCATCAATATGGCAATGGTATCCGGTTGCGGCGATTTGCTGATCTGGAAGATCCGCACATGTTTGCGCATCTTTGTGGTTTGCCAGCAGGTCGTGCAGAAATCTTTTCGGAGTTACACAAAATGAAAACAGCAGGAGAAAAAATCCTGCAGCACAGCGCCGTATATTTGGTGAGTGTTTCAGACTACAAATTTAATAAGCCTAAAGTCCAAAGCCTAAAGCCTAAAACTCTTTAATTGTTAATTGTTAATTGATAATTGTTAATTTATGTCATTTATCAACCGCCAACGGTCAACGCTCTACGGTCAACGGTCAACCTCCAACTCAGTTAATATTCTCAATAATCCCCGCAATCCCCTGCCCGCCGCCGACACAGGCCGTAACGAGACCGTATTTTTTATTCAGCCTTTTCATATCATGGGTGATCTGGATGGTTAGTTTAGCACCCGTACAACCCAGCGGATGTCCAAGTGCAATGGCGCCTCCATTCTGGTTTACAATCTCCGGATTCATTTCAAGTTTTCTTATTACGGCGAGCGCCTGACTGGCAAAGGCTTCGTTTAATTCAACTAAATCGATCTGGGACAAAGTCATATTTGCCTGTTTCAGTGCCCTGGGAACAGCTTCCACCGGACCGATGCCCATCACGCGCGGATGTACGCCGGCACTGGCACAACTGACAAGTCGTGCGACGGGTTTTAATCCCAGTTTATTAATCATATTCTCGCTCACGACAATCACAAATGCAGCGCCATCGCTGGTTTGGGAAGAATTGCCGGCTGTAACTGATCCTCCCATCGCAAAAACCGGTTTTAATTTGGCCAGCGCTTCCAAGGACGTGTCTTTTCGCGGACCTTCATCCGTGTCCATGATAAATTCTCTTTGTTGTTTCTTACCGGACTTATCAAGAAACACTTCTTCCACTTTGACTGGCAGAATGCCGGGTTTAAAATAACCCTCCTGAATAGCATGCAGCGCCTTCATATGTGACTGATATGAAAACTGGTCCTGATCTTCCCTGTTTACCTGGTATTCTTTTGCAACCGCTTCTGCCGTAAGTCCCATATTCAGATAATAATCAGGATCATCAGAGGCGATTGAAAATGAGGGAACGACCTTCCACCCAGAGGTTGGAACCATCGTCATGCTTTCGGTACCTCCGGCGATGATGCATTCGGCCTGACCGCTCCGGATTTTGGCCGTAGCGATGGCAATCGTTTCCAAACCACTTGCGCAATATCTGTTCACGGTCATACCCGGAACACCGATGCCCACGGCCCTGGCCGCGATGATGCGCCCTACCTGCAGGCCCTGCTCTGCTTCCGGAACTGCGTTCCCCACAATTACATCGTCAATCTGTTTTGGATCCAGCTGTGGAACGGACGCCAGCAAACCTTTGATCAATGTAATCGCCAGATCGTCAGGTCTGTAAAATCGGAATCCACCTCTTTTTGATTTCGCAACCGCTGTGCGATAACCGGCAATGATATAAGCTTCCTGCATAAATAGTTTTTCTTCTTGTTCAAATATAAAATTTGTCAGGCATTATCTGCCGATACCGACTGTTAAAGTGTTTTATCTTTGCGACGTTTATGTATAAACTGCTTCGCTTCATTTTATTTCTTTTCCCGCCGGAATCCGTTCATCATTTCTCCATGTTCGTACTGAATTTGGTTTCCGCAACGGGACCCGGCCGGTATCTTTTGCGAATGGCATTTTCAGTGAACGATATTTCATTAAAAAAAGAATTTGCCGGAATAAGTTTTAAGAATCCGGTCGGACTGGCAGCCGGATTCGATAAAAATGCCCTGTACCTGCAAAGCCTGGAAACCCTTGGTTTTGGTTTTATCGAAATCGGAACCGTAACACCACTGGCTCAGGCGGGCAATCCAAAACCCCGGTTATTCCGTCTTAAAAAAGACGTGGCCCTGATCAACCGCATGGGATTTAACAATCATGGGGTGGATATAGTTGCCCAACGCCTTAAAAAATGGAAAGAGAAATCTGTATCATCTGGAAATCAATCATTGCGGATCGGCGGTAATATCGGAAAAAATAAAAACACGCTGAATGAAAATGCGTGGCAGGACTATAACAACTGTTTTGAAAAATTATTTCCATGGGTAGATTATTTTGTGGTGAATGTGAGCTCACCGAATACGCCTGGCCTGCGTGAACTGCAGGAGAAAGAATCCCTTCGTAAAATTTTAACGGAGCTGCAGGAGCTCAATAAAAAACAGCCGCACCAAAAGCCACTGTTACTAAAAATTTCCCCGGACCTGGGTCCTGCCCAGCTGGATGATGTGATCAACCTGGCGATGGAAATCAAACTGGATGGTATGGTGGTTACGAATACAACCCTGTCACGTGAAGGCTTGTTGTGCCCTTCTTATAAACTGGAAAAGATCGGCGCGGGTGGTCTGAGTGGTCATCCGCTCCAGATAAAATCTACAGAATTTGTTCAGCATATCGCAGAAAAAACAAATCATCAGATTCCGATCATCGGTTCCGGCGGAATTTTCAACGTACCAGACGTAAAGGAAAAGATGGAAGCAGGTGCAGGACTGATTCAGGTATGGACAGCTTTTATTTATCTGGGTCCCGGTCTGGTAAAAAAACTGCTGACCCCTTAATCGGACTTTAAAAAATCTCCGTCTACAATCAGCAATTTTACTTTGTTTTCGGTCCTGGACCGGTGTGAACTCATATTGTCGGATACTACATAACTCATACCCTGTTTCAAAATAAATTGTTCCCCATTTTCCTGCTCATTCAGCAGCTCACCCTCGAGACAGTAAACGACATGTCCTTTTTGGCACCAGTGATCAGCTAAATATCCGTCAGAATATTCTACCATCCGGATTCTTAATTCAGGGTATTCGATCGTCCGGGAAAATGAACAGCCGGTTTCACCCGGTTTTTCTGTTTTCGTTATCTGGCTCCAGTCGATGGTTTGAAATGAAATTTTTTTCATCAGGATAAAATTTGCGCATGTATACTGATCTTTCTTTAAACTAATTTTAAAACCGCAGCCGCGGCAACGGCAGCCGTTTCGGAGCGAAGCCGGTTCTCTCCAAGTTCAACAGCGACGAACCCTTGTCCGAGTGCGAGTTTTATTTCTTCATCCGAAAAATCCCCTTCCGGCCCGATCATAATAAGTTGAGAATTGCTATTTGTATAAATCATATCACTCAGTTTCCTTTTCTCGCCGGTGTCGCAATGGGCGATGAATTTCTGATCTGCCGTCGCATGCTCCACAAATAAATTGAAAACCTGTGGTTCATGAAGAACGGGCATCCAAACCTGTTGTGACTGAATAAGCGCGCTTTCCAGGATGCCCTGCATCCGGTCCATGCGAAACTGTTGTTTTTCAGTACGGGAA
>DASXKM010000250.1:0-7836 GCA_036496825.1 Puia sp.
TTTCATATGATTGTAGTTAATGAAATTCATAACATCGATCACTATCGTTTATTGATGACTTTTGTACGAATGATTTTTTTTGATTTCGGAATCTGTCGCCGGAAAAATACTGACAGCCGCTCCGCCGCCTCTCGCCAGTTCAATTCTTAGTTTGCTGTTGTTATCAACAATAAACTGTTCGATAATATATGCTTCGGGGTTATCCTTCCAGTCTGCGTTCGGAGCATCCCTGTAAATCGTTGCCAGATATTTATTTCCCTTGTCGAGAAAAGTAAGTGGAAGATCAGCGGTGCGGTTATTTTCATCTGTAATTGCGCCCAGAAACCATTTAGGGGAACCTTTTTCTTTTCTAGCGATGTAAATATAATCACCCGGTTCCGCAGCAATTATACGGGTATCTTCCCAATCCGTGGTCACGTCCCTGATAAATTGAAATGCATCTTTGTGCTTTTCATAATTTTCCGGGAGATCAGCCACCATTTGCAAAGGACTGTATATAGTAACATAAAGAGCGAGCTGCTTACACAGGGTTGAGTGCATCTGGCGGTTGGGCACAGCGGCATTATAACCTTTCATTTTAAAAATGCCTGGTGTATAATCCATGGGTCCGCCCATGAGGCGGGTGAATGGAAGAATGGTTTCATGTTCCGGAGGACTGCCTATACTAAATGCATTGTATTCGTTACCCCTGGCCGCTTCTGAAGCCATCCAATTGGGCCAGGTGCGCTGCAATCCTGTCGGACGTACGGGTTCATGTGAATCCAGCATGATATGATGTTCTGCTGCCTTTTGTGCTACGCGCAGGTAGTGGTCAATCATCCATTGTCCATCGTGATGTTCCCCCCGCGGGATAATTCTTCCTACATATCCTGTTTTTACAGAAGTATATCCATACTGGTTCATATAATTGAATGCGGCATCCATTTGTCGCTCATAATCCGTAACTGAACCGGAAGTTTCATTATGCATAATCAGTTTCACTTTTTTAGAAGCAGCATATTTTGTTAGTTCCACTACATCAAAATCGGGATAAGGACCGGTGAAATTAAATACCAATTCTTTCCAATTTCCAAACCAGTCTTCCCAACCTGTATTCCACCCTTCCACCAATACCCCCTGGATATTATTTGCTGCCGCAAAATCTATATAATGTTTAACGTTGGCTGTATTGGCTCCGTGTTTTCCATTTGGAACCGGTTTACCATCTGCTCCCAGGCTGTCGGGGAAATCCGAATAGTTCCAGGTGCTCCTGCCAGTCTGCATTTCCCACCAGACGCCGGCAAATTTCATCGGCTTTATCCAGGAAGTATTGGATAAAGCAGACGGTTCATTAAGATTTAGAATCATTTTGGAAGAAAGGATTTCTGTTGCTTTATCACTTACAATGATAGTCCGCCAGGGTGTTTTGAATGGGGCATGCAGATAAGCTTTATTTCCATAAGCATCCGGAACCAGGCTGGTATTCAGGGAATATGTTTTGGTATTTACGTGTAACTGCATGGCGGCGTAATTAACCAGGGCAGCTTCATGGATATTGAGATATAAACCATCTCCGGTTTTCATCATCAATGGCGTCTGAACTGCATAGGGATCCGGCGCAATCCGAACGGCAATGTCTGTCGACGATTCCACCATTTTCCTGTTATCTATTTCGCTGATCAGGGAAGTGGTATAGAGGTATTCATTGCTATCGAAATCGCCGGGAATCCAGAAAGTCTTATGGTTTCCACTGAGGTTAAACTGGGTAAGTTCATCTGTCACTATGAAATATTTTAAACCCGGTTGCAGCGGGAATTCATATCGGAAGCCCACACCGTCCTCAAATACCCGGAAAATCAGGTTCAGGCGGATACCCGGAGCCTTGTTGGATTGAAGGTGGACATCAAGCTCCTCGTAGTGATTGCGGATATCTTTTGTTTCTCCCCAAACTGTCTGCCATGTCTGGTCAAAGGACCTTTTTTCTGATCCTATGAGTTGGAAACCCAAATAAAAGAGGCTGTCCACATTTAGTTTAAATCCAAGCCGGGAGGGTAATATGACGGGCTTGCTGTCATAAAAAACTTCGTAGGACGGAACACCGTGATTGTCGAGCAGGAATTGCATTTTAATTTTACCCAGGGCGATCATATCCGTTTGCTGGCCCCTGCTATTTAAAAACAGGCAAATCATAAGAATGGAAAAAAGAACCTTATTCAATTTCATACAGAGCAGATAGTTTTTAAAATTTAAGATACATCTTTTACTATAAAGGATGGTCGGAAAGCAGTCTGTTGCCAAAAGTGATTTACCGTTGATCCAGTTCGCTAACGGACGCTGTTTGCTGCAAATACGAAAACTTTCCTATTGAAGGCCTTTTTTAATGTTTCAGCTATCCAAAATACTTAGTTTACGGGTGCCTGTTATAGTTTGTTTAAATTTTGTTTTTGGCACAACACCGTTGATACATAACTGCTTGGATTAGTCTACCGACTCAGTATAAATTAGTAGTGTTATCAGATTATCCAACTCAATAAACGATTTTTTATGAAAACAAAATTGACAGGACTTGCGATCGCGCTTGGGCTTCTTATCCAGTTGAATGCAAAAGCCGACAAGGGGCCATTGATTGTAAATGAAAAACTTATTCAGGCTTTTCAGGCGGCCTTTCCGCTGGCTGAAAAAGTTGACTGGAACGAAAGCGGTGATCACTATTTTGTTCATTTTAAGGACCATGAGATCCTGTCAGAAATTGAATATGACCATGAAGGAAATTTTCTCGCTTCCGAAAGATATTATACAGCCGTCGATATGCTGCCCATTCATCTGGCGTGGGCGCTCCATAAAAAATTTCCAGATAAAACCGTTTACGGTATCACAGAAACGAATTCAGACGCTGAAACCACGTACTATATCAAAATGCAGGATGCAAGGGAGTGGATAACCGTCAAGGGTTCTGGTGACGGCATTACGCAGGTAATAGAAAGGTTTAATAAACAATGATAAGTCCAATGCCTAACGCTTAAAGGCTAAAGCCCAAGACGCTTTGGCAGTGAAATTATTAAATTTGGATCCGTTCGATCTCTGAAAATCCAAATAAACAGCTCCATGGGGCTGTTTATTATTTTTGCATCGATTTGAATATCTTTCCGGACAAAACCGTCTTTCATGATTCGTATTGGTTTAATCCGGGAGACAAAAATTCCGGCAGATAACCGGGTAGCACTGATTCCTTCGCAATGCAAATGGTTGCAAAGAAATTTTGCAGCGCTCAAAATTTTTGTACAACCTTCCACGGACCGATGTTATAGTAATAAGGAATATGAAATGGCCGGGGTGGAATTGAAAGAACATTTGAGTGAATGTGATTATTTATTTGGGATCAAAGAAGTTAGTGTTGAAGACCTGTTACCCGGTAAGAAATATTTATTCTTTTCCCATACCCGAAAGATGCAACCGTATAACCGTGCACTTTTCAGAGCGATACTTGACAAAAAGATTTCTCTGATCGACTACGAATGCATGGAGCATGAAGATGGTCAGCGTATACTTGGATTTGGTTTTTTTGCCGGCATCGTGGGTGCACATAATGGTATCATGGCTTATGGCAACCGGACAAGACAATATATTCTCCCCAGGGTTTACAGGCAACCCAGTTTTCGTCAGCTTATTCACGGTTATTTTGGAATTAAACTTCCCAACATCAAAGTGGTGATTACTGGTTCCGGGCGTGTGGCACATGGTCTGCTGGAAGTGATGAATCTGCTGGGAATTATTGAGGTGGAACCCGATGAATATTTATCCAGGAACTTTAGTTACCCGGTGTTTACGCAACTAAAAGGATCATCGCTTTATAGAAATAAGCGTAGTCACACATATAACCGCGAAGATTTTCATAATCATCCGGACGACTATGAATGTCTGTTTAAATCCTTTACGGAGCATTCCGATATTCTGATGAACGGAATATTCTGGGACCCCCGCATGCCACGTTTATTTGAATGGGATGATCTTTTATCCCCCCGTTTCAGGATTCAGACCATTGCAGATATAACAGATGACAAAGATGGTTCCGTGCCCTGCAATCTGGGCGACGGCACCATGCAGGAGCCCTTCTATGGGGTTGACAAAAAATCACGCAAAAAAACCGAGCCTTTTAAGGAAGGGTCGATTGATATCATGGCAGTCGGAAATCTGCCCAATGAGTTGCCTCGTGACGCCTCACGTTATTTCGGAGAACAGCTGATCAAATATGTTCTGGAAGATCTTTTTAAAGGTGGTTCGAATGTGATCACAAAAGCAACCATGGTTCAGGAAGGTGTTATCACCGAGCACTTCAAATACATGTCTGACTACGTTTAACACAAGACCAGATTGAAGATTATTCACTGGTAGCCAAGTTCGGGTGTCCCGTTATCAACAATAGTAATCGGTCATCAGGTCCACAAACTCCGGAGAATATATTCCATTATCGTTTTTTATTGTCAGTTCCTTTGAAACCACGGGTTTGGATTTTTGTAAACCAAAGAGCAAAGTCCTTCGGAATGGCAGATGATTCGGTGTTTGACGAATCGTTAATTTTTCAAGGAGAAAAAATTCATTGGCTGTTGCCAGGTTCTCAAAGTATTGGCTGCGGTGGTATGGCAGGAGTATGCTGAATAATCCGGTACGTTTCAGATGCTTTCGTACGACAACAATCAGTTCATCCAGTGTCAGGGTTTCGTTGTGTTTTGCCTTGTTTTTCTTATCGTCCGGTGATCGAAGATCTGATTCAAAAAAAGGCGGATTGCTGATGATGAAATCATAGTCGGAAGGCAACGGATAATGCATGATATCCCCCTGCAGCAGACCGATACGCCGGGACCAGGGGCTGGTCATTATATTTTCCTTTGCCTGAGTAGCAGATTCAGGATCGAGTTCGATGGCATCTATCAGACTCTCTGATTTCTGTGCCAGCATCAGGGAAAGTAAACCGGAGCCGGCGCCTATATCGAGTATCTTTTTTATATCCTCAAGATAATTTGTGGTCCATGCACCCAGGATACAGGAATCAGTACAAACCTTCATGGCGGACTTATCCTGCTGAATAGTAAACTTTTTAAACCTGAAATATGAATTCGACATAATCCATTTTTACCAGTCGGCCCTTGCACTAACAGTGACAGACAACCGAGAAAACGATTGATCCTGAAATTTATAATATCCGGTCAGCGCAATCATCGCCGCGTTGTCGGTACAATATTCCATTTTAGGAATAAAAGTCTTCCATGCCAGGGTCCTGCCCGTTTCTTCAAAAGCATTTCTCAACCCTTTATTGGCGGCGACGCCACCGGCCAGACAAATATTTTTTATACCAGTTTGTACAGACGCTTTCTTTAATTTATTTAATAAAATGCTGACGATCCTTTCCTGAATGGACGCACAGATATCCGCCAGATTTTTCTCTACGAATGCCGGGTCTTTTTCCTTTTCATCCTGAATAAAATATAATATCGCGGTCTTCAATCCGCTGAAACTGAAATTCAATCCTGGGATTTGGGGTTCCGGAAATTTAAAACGTTTTGCATTTCCGTCAGAAGCGAAACGGTCAATCAGCGGTCCGCCCGGATAAGGAAGGCCCAACAATTTTGCGGATTTGTCAAAAGCTTCTCCTGCCGCGTCATCCAGTGTTTCTCCAATTACTATCATCTGTGAAGGTGAATTACAAACGACGATCTGTGTATGGCCACCACTTACGGTCAGACACAAAAAAGGAAAATCGGGAACACCGTGCTGACTTCCTGTTTCATTTATCAAATTTGCCAATACATGAGCCTGCATATGGTGTACGGATATCAGTGGAACATTCAGTGAAAGGGCCAGTGATTTTGCAAATTGTGCGCCTACCAGCAGGGAACCGATGAGTCCGGGGGAGCGGGTAAAGGCAACCGCGTTTATATCTGATAAAGACACAGCTGCTTGAATGAATGCCTGGTCCACTACCGGCAGGATATTTTGCAAATGGGCCCGGCTGGCCAGTTCCGGAACTACTCCGCCATAACGGGCATGGATATCCTGTGAAGCAATGATATTGGAAACTATTTTTCCATCCATGCAAACGGAAGCTGCTGTTTCATCGCAGGAAGATTCAATCCCTAACAAAGTTATCGCCAAAATTTACAAATTAAGATTGCAAAGATACCAGAGAAGGACCGAATTAGTTGGTTGAACGTATGGCTACCACCGGATCAAGGCGGGATGCCGTAACAGCGGGAATGATGCCGGCGAGGATACCCACAAAAAGACAAATGCCAACAGCGAGTCCGATAATATCAAGCGGAATAAATACTTTAAAACTGAACACGTTTGAGAGTACCGTGGCGAGAATAAAAACGGCAACCATACCAATCATGCCACCAATGATACAAAGGAATGATGATTCAAGCAGGAATTCGGAAACAATCGTGCTTTTTTTTGCGCCGAGTGCTTTTTTCAAACCGATCTGTGCCGTTCGTTCCCGAACAGTGACAAACATGATATTTGCCACACCAAACATTCCGACAATCAACGAAAGTGCTGCAATGGCCCATCCTCCGATATTGATATTTGAAAATATACTGTCCATGAATTTACTGAATGATTCAATATCATTCAGGGAATAATTATCCTCCTGGTTTGGAGCCAGTTTATGAATGGTGCGCATGGCGCCTGTCAGTTCATCTTTTAACGCCGGAATACTTATATTTTCTTTTCCCTCTACAATAATTTTTGGCTGCGCGTCTTCGTCACGAATTAATTGCCTCATGAATCTGTAAGGCAGGATGATGCAGTCGTCATACCCAAACATATCCATCATATTTTGTCCCTGTTTTTCCATAACGCCAATGACATTCGCCGGTTTGTCATTTTCCAGCCGGACCGTTTTCCCGATTGCCAGTTCGGGTTTTCCAAACATTTTTTCAGCAATCGTATACCCGATAACAATAGAATTTGTTCCATTATCGAAATCGGATTGTTGTAAATACCTTCCCTCCACAACATTGAGGTGTTCCGTTTTGGCAAAATCTTCTGTTACCCCGTAATAATTTAAGCCATTCAGCATGTCGCTCCCGTACTCAATTTTGGATTGAAGCTGGGTCATATAGGAGGCATATTGTATAATGGGAACGCGATCCTTGAGTTGCTTTAGTTCCTCAAATTTTGGCGTGGGTCTTTTATAATATCGCCACCAGGGATAATTATTATCATTGCGGTATTCCCACTTGTCGATGAACACAGTGTTTGTTCCCAGCTTTTTTATATCGTCCTGGACAGCTGTTTTCATGCTGCTGATGGTTGCGAGAACGCTGATAATACAGAATATGCCGAATGTTATTCCGAGCAATGATAAAAATGTACGGAGTTTATTGGAACGGAATTCCTGCAGCGCCATTTTCAGGCTGGTAATAATGATATTAAAATATCGTTCCAGAATATTGATTTAGACTCTCAATATCGTTATAAATCGGCGAATTTCTTCACCGCCCATCCGAATCCGGACAGTATTAGCTTTTTAAAATGTTTTGATGCGCCATTGCCGGCTGAATAATTTTCCGGGAGACAATTTTTCGATTCCTTCCTTTTGTTCCAGCTGCTGGTTGCTGTTTACGCTGTCAGCAATGCCGCACCAGGGTTCAATGCAGACAAAATCTGCGTCTTTGGCTGACCAGATACCCAGGAACGGAAACTCACCCAATTGGAAACGAATACCGCGCGGGGTTTTTGGAGACATCAGGGTGATTTCAGAAGAAGCAGGGTACTTAAAAACCAGTGCGTCCTGATAAAACAACTGTTTATTCAAATTGAGGCGGTTGGTATCTTCCAGCAAGGGTATGGGTTCCG
>DASXKM010000251.1:0-4194 GCA_036496825.1 Puia sp.
TCAAAAAATCTTTACTGCATGAAATTGGAAATATGATTATCTTAAATCATCAAAGACGATCGCTTGAGAGAAACGGAATGATTTTGCGCGGTAGGTTACGGGTTATTTGATCTGGCTGGGAACGCATCGTTTGATCATTAAAACAATCAATCAATGAATACAGACAACCTGACCTTAATGCGGGCATCCCGTGAGTCAATCGCAGGGAAATGGGGTACCGCCATCCTTACTTTTTTTGTTTATACATTACTAACGACCACTTCGGGTACACTTCGGGCGCATGGTTCATTTCTGACCATCAGCTCAACATTGACTTTAATCATTGGCGGGCCGCTGGCACTTGGCGCGGCCATTTTCTCCCTTTCCATTTCGCGGGGTAAAGAAGCAAGGCTGGAGCAGCTCTTCCTGGGCTTCAATAATTTTGCAAACGCTGTGATTACCTACCTGCTTTTATTAGTATATATTTTTTTGTGGATGTTACTGCTCATCGTACCGGGAATCATAGCTGCTCTTGGATATTCATTGACGTTTTACATCCTTGCTGATGATCCGCAGATCAAGCCGCAGGATGCTTTGAAGAAAAGCAAATCCATGATGGACGGGCACAAGGAGAAATTATTTTATCTGTGCCTTCGATTTTTACTGTTGGCAATACTTTGCATACTGACGCTGGGTATCGGATTCCTTTGGCTGATACCATATGTTCATGTAACCATGGCCAAGTTCTATGACGATGTAAAGGGATAAATACCTATACAGATTTATTTTTTATGGCAGGATTTGTATACATGACAATCCCGAAAAACATTGCAAATACTAAATATATTATAACAGCGATCCAGATATAAGAATGCGTTGAATTGCGCGTTGCAAATTTTAATAACGCTAATCCACTGATAACGAAGTGAGCTAGGTTTCCAATGACAACGGGCCTGCTATATATTCCACCCGTCAGATTTGCCCTGGCGGCCCAGTTCAGCATGGCAAAACCGAAATAAAGTCCGCCCAATAGCTGAAATAGAATCGTATTCGAGTCTGCCATGTTGAAAAAGTCCGCAATTTCCAGGGGAAAGAATGTGAGGACAATGCCAGTTATTCCCAACACAGCCGCGCTAAAAGTCATTAATAATTTTGTATTCATACGATGTCAGATGATATTTTGTGTGAAGATAACGTTTGAGTGTAAATGTGCTGTCACACTGACGGCGTTTGCCGGCCGAATCTCACCATTTTGCAGATAAATCAGGCCCGTTTGCATATCAGACTCTTAAAAGCCGTGTCAAGGAACGACCTTTCATATATTCTGACGTCAATTTATATTATGAAAAGATCCATTATTGTCCTACTACATGTTGGTTTCTGGGCCTGCTATTCAATATTGATTTTCATCGTACTGGGCTTATACGGTAAAAGTATTCACAATGCCGTTAATCAGGAAGCCAGAATTATTAACGCTTTGGTAAGTATTTTTCTTTTCGCCTGTGTCCCTTCTCTGATTTCGTTTTATACATTCTATACTGTAATTTTTCCCCGATATATTCAGCAAAAGAAGTTTTTTCTCGGGATCATTTTTGGCCTCCTGGTTTCCATAGGCGCGTCGTTGACAGGCTATATCCTGATACGGTATTTTATAGAGTCAGGTCGTATTTCAGATATGGATAATGGCGGCAAAAACGGCCGGTCTACCTTTATTAGTGTGATGGCCGTAATGACTTTTATCGGTATGACCTGCGGTATTATGGCATTGGTCATAAAAGGATTTATCACCTGGCTGAATGAAATAAAACTGAAAGAGGCGCTCAGAGAAGAAAACCATCAAATGGAATTGTCACTCATAAAATCACAACTTGACCCGCATCTTCTCTTCAATACTATAAATAATATTGATGCGCTGATTTTAAAGGATTCGGCGCGGGCTTCCAATTGTTTAAATATGCTGTCTGATATTATGCGGTTTATGCTCTATGAAACAAAAGCGGACAAGATTTTGCTCTCCCGCGAAATTGAGTATATAGAGAAATACATTGCATTACAAAAGATAAGAACGTCGAATGAACATTATGTTCGCTTTGATGTGACTGGGAAAATGGGCAGTAAACTGATCGCTCCCATGGTTTTTATTCCGTTTATAGAAAACGCTTTTAAGCATACGAATAATAAGAAACTCAAAAATGCAATTACTGTCGATATCTTTATAAAGGATGAAACCATACAATTGGTATGCGAAAATAAGTTTGATCCGAAGTGGCAGGTTAAGAAAGCCGACAGCGGTTTGGGTAATGATCTTATCCAGAGGCGGTTAAATCTTATTTATGCGGGCAAACAAACGTTGGAAGTGTTTAAAACAAATGAGCTGTACAGTGTCAATCTAACAATCCCTCATGGATAAATACAGCTGTATCATTATTGAAGATGAGCCCCTGGCTCTTGAAAAAACGAAGGACTTTATAAGCAAAGTGCCTTTTTTGCATTTAAGCGCCACGTTCGACAACGCGCTGACCGGGCTCACTTATCTGAACAACAATAAGGTGGATTTGCTTTTTCTGGATATCAATATGGATGAGCTGACAGGAATCGAATTACTGGAAAGTTCAAAAATAGACAGCCAGGTGATCATTACAACAGCCTACCAGGAATATGCTTTAAAGGGATACGAATTGCAGATTACCGACTATCTGTTGAAGCCTTTTACATTCAATCGCTTCTTACAGGCCGTCAATAAGGCGCAGAATAATTTATCCCATCATACAACACCGGATGTTCAGCCGGAATTCATTTTTGTGAAAACAGAAAACAGGCTGGAGAAAATAATACTCGATGAAATCCTCTACATTGAGGGAATGAGGGATTACCGGAGAATTCATACGGCCAGGAAAAAGATTATGACCCTGCAGAATTTTAGTGAGTTTGAAAAGCAAGTGCCTGCAAACCTGTTATGCAGGGTACATAAATCATTTATGGTTTCCATCCACAAAATCGAATCCATTGAGCGCAGCCGGATAAAAATTGCCGATCAGATGATTCCCATATCGGAGACTTACAAAGACGCATTCTTTCAGCTCATCAACAACAAGCCATAACACCGTTTTGCTTTGCAGAACATAAGGGGCATGATGCAGACATCTTAGCCCGTTTGGCATATCTAAGCTGTTAAACCTCAACCCTTCATATACTTTTGTTCCAGTTAAAACAACAAAAAAAAGTAACATGAAAAAAAAGGTACAAACAGCGCTGATGATCGGGATGATTTTTCTAAGCGCAAACACATTTGGTCAGACGAATCAGGGTGGATCAGAATACATAAATAATGGTAAAGTAACAGAAACCTATTTTGATCTTCTGGTTAATGTAGCGAGTACAAACTTCAATTACGGAAAGGCGAATAGTAGTCTTTCGGATTATAAGAAGTCCTCTCCGGGAATTCAACTCGGTGTTTCATTTCAGGCTGGTATCACGCCTGCTTTTTCTCTGGTATCGGAGTTATATTTTATGAAACAGGGCGGTAGTTTGAAAGCAGGTAATCCACTTACAGGCGCTCAGACATCTTTTACTTTAGGGACATTGGAATTACCCGTCCTGGCCCGTTTTCATTTGGGCAAATTTTATGTGAATGCAGGTCCGTCAATTGCCTATAATCTCTACGCATCCGGCAAGACGGATGGCGTATCTGCTCCTATTCCCTTTAAAAATTCCGGTGAATCCTTTAAACGCTGGGATGCCTCCATTCAAATGGGTGCAGGTTATGAATTTCAGATAAAACAAAAGAGGCTCGGACTGGATATCAGATACGTTTACGGATTAACCAATATTTCATACGGCCAGGAAATGTACAACAGGGCCGTCGTTATAAGTGTACATTGTGCTGCTCCATGGAAAACTAATCCGCTCGGAAGAAAATAAGCATCTGCTTATTACCGGGGGTAATCTGGCATCATTCTTTCGCAGCCAATTATTAAAATTCTAATGTGACAACAAACAAAAAAACCGCAACCATCGCAGGCATATTATTTATACTTGCGATGGTTACGGCAATAGCACAAGTCCTTTTAAAACATATTAGTCTACATGATCCTTCTTATATTATCAATGAGACTGCCTATGAAAACCAGATTGGGACTGTTTCTGGCTGATGGTTATGGGATTTAGTCCGGTTTCTGTCAATTGAATTCTCCAAAATGCCAAAGTACTCCGGAG
>DASXKM010000252.1:0-4653 GCA_036496825.1 Puia sp.
TGTGAAAATTATCAAAGCTGTTCTCAAAGCTGATGACAAGAAAAATCAGCAGGCAAATCGCAATGCCCATTGAAAGGCCAAGGATATTGATAATGGTATATCCCTTGTATCTTTTAAGATTTCTGAAACTTATTCTGAAGAAATTCCTGAGCATTTGAAAGCATTTAGATGGGGAGCAAATAGAATTCTTCTTTACAGCCAACTAAATGCCGGGTAATAAGATGTTGTATTTCAATTGCTTGAAACGGATGCCATCTTAAAAACTGTACGATTTTGATGCAATGGCTGTCCGGGTTATAAAAACTGTCCGTAAATAGAATTCACGTGATGAGCTGCAGGGACCGGTCGGTTATAAAAATTTCATTGACCATCAGCGAGAAGAGGTTAAATGACTGATGTGAACTCAAAATAAAAGCCGTTTTGAATTCTTTATGATAGGCGTTGATTAATTCAGGTAATATTTGCGTGGATGATTCATCCAGCATTGCCAAAGGCTCATCCAGTAAAAGGAGTGAAGGTTTTCCTATAAAAGCAAGAAGAAGAGATAATTTTTTAATCATACCGCTGGAATACGTTCCGATCGGCGATCTTAAAAAATGATGGACCTGAAAGAGATTGATCAGCATATCTATCTGGGCCGCCGCTGCCTTGCGGATTTCCTGGTAAAAACGAATCAGCTCGTGCCCGGTAAGAAAATCCGGATATAACGGTTCTGCCTCAGCGAAGTTTACAAGATTCCTGTAAGAAACCGGATCATACCGAAGATTGATCCCATCCAGCTGGATATCTCCTTTAAATGGGATCAATCCAGCGAGCATGCTAAGAAGCGTCGTTTTGCCCGAGCCATTTATTCCTTTCAACCAGTAAATATTTCTTTCGAGTTTTAGATGACGGATTTCCAAAACAGGTTGTTGGTTGTAGGATTTATATACATGATCAAATTGAAGCATAGCAGTTATAACGTCCGGTCGAATAATCTCATATGATAATATTGAAACCTACGTTGCCCCCAATTTATAAGAGTCAATCCATTGCATTTCATTTTAAATATATGAATGGCATGATACAGGGACCCAACGGCGTATGCGGATTTTTACAAAGCGATCTGCTTTCCTTCGCGCGCTGATTTAAGTGCTGATTCGAGGATATGCACAACGATCAGATTATTCTCCAGTGAAGACAGATCGTGGCCAGGATCCAGTTTGCCGCTGAGTACATCAGTTAAATACTGAATGTTGTTTGTATAGGCGGCAGGTTTCAGCGGAACATTTTCATAAATGTCTTTATCTCTTTTTTGCAGGGTATTTCCATTAAACGCATGCAAATATCCCTTTGTTCCAAATACCTCAAGATCTTTGATACCGAAGGGCCAGTCCCATGACGCCTCAATGATACCGGTGGCATCCGGATATTCGAGTAAGATCGTTGCGTCGTCTTCAACATTCGGATAGATCAGCGGTTTAAGATGATGTGTAACGGCAGTTACTGCCACCGGAGCTTTTCCGTTCATCAGCCATACCATGAGGTTGGCCCCGTAACAACCAAAATCCATTAGTGCACCGCCGCCATTTTTTACCGGATCAGTCAGCCAGCTTAGGAAATCCGGACTACATCCAATTTCCTTTGGTCCGTTGTGACCATCATGAACGGTCATTTTCCTGACCGGACCGAGGACATGTTCCTGGTTGACCATCTGATATATCTGTTGATTGGAATTGTACCAGGTTGTTTCGTAGTTTGTCAAAACGTAAATGTGAAATTGTCTGGCAAGTAAAGCTATCCGTTCTGCGTCTTTTATAGTCGTAGCCAGGGGTTTTTCAACCATTACGGGAATTCCTTTAGGCGCACAGATTTCCACAACATTTATATGTTCTGATATGGCTGTATAAGCCAGGACCACATCTGGTTTTGTATGCGATAAAAGAGATTCTAGATTCCTGTAGAAAAGCGAGTCGGGCAGTTGATAGGTTTTTTTATATCGCTGTACCAGTTGTTCATCGCTCTCGGCAATTCCTGAAATGATGACTTCACCTTTTTTGAATTGGTTCATTATTCCATGAACATGATCATGAGCCAGGCCGGCAACGCCAACTCGCAGGATTTTTTGTGCATTCACCTGTGATCCTATAAACAAAAAAATAAACAGTATGGGAGAGGAAAATTTTATCACGTGAGTATGTTTAATGTTGGAATTTCGTATAAATTTAAAGACAACCCTATTTTTTTTAAACTTTCCAAATTTTGATAGTCCAAAGAAGCATGTTATCAATCAAATCGGGCAAAAAATTTTTTATTTTTTTATTTTTGATCTGTTTATCCGCAGGATTATCGGCCCAGCAACAATTTGCAAAACTGGATCACTGGATGGATGAAAACACAAAAGACATGGGCGGCCGTACGATCCTGGTTATCTACAAAGACGGTAAAATAATTTATAATAAGTCGGTATTCAATATGAGCAGGCATCAGAAGACGGTGATTAAATATATAGCCAGAAAACAGGGACTGGAACCCGATCTGAATGAATATACCTTAAGCAGCCGTGTCATGGTGGCCAGCTCCAGCAAATGGTATAGCGCCGCCCTGCTGATGACCTTTGTGGACGGGGGGAAAATTCGATTAACCGATACAGTTGGTACCTGGCTGCCGGTTCTTTCAGATCATGGCAAGGGAAAGATTACTATTGCCGATTGCCTTTCACATATGAGCG
Source organism: Puia sp. (assembly GCA_036496825.1). Lineage (GTDB taxonomy): Bacteria > Bacteroidota > Bacteroidia > Chitinophagales > Chitinophagaceae > Puia. The sequence goes on from DASXKM010000252.1 coordinate 2,711, forward strand.
GTATCAAAGAGCCGCCGTTTAAGGAGCTTCTAAAGGAAATGAAGAAAATCAATAACATGGATCAGGCAATCCGGTTGATCGCCACCTTGCCCATGGAGGGCGAACCCGGAAAATCGTTTCACTATAGCAATGCCGGATTACAGATTGCCGGGGCGGTGATGGAAAAAATAAGCGGGAAATCGTTTGAGGATTTATTTGCGGAGCGAATCGCCAGACCGCTCGGAATGAAGAATACAGATTTCGGAAGAAAAAATGTTGCCCTGCCTGCCGGGGGAGCCTGGAGCACGGCAGAAGACTATTTGAATTTTTTAACCATGATCCTTCATAAAGGAAATTTTGAAGGAAACCAGATTTTAAGCGAGAATAGTGTCAATGAGATGGAGATCAACCGCATCGGGCCCGATGTAAAAATTGATTATTCACCGGCGGAAGCAAAAGGACTGGGCTATGGATACGGAGAGTGGGTGGATGTGACTTCTGACACAGGAAAACCGGGTAAATGGGCAACGAGCCCCGGACTTTTCGGAAGTTTTCCCTGGGTGGAAAACGAAAAGCACTATTGTGCATTTTTGATGACATTCTATCTGAAGAATGAAGGCCGGAATGAACGTTATATCGGATTAAAACATCTGGTAGATGAATCAATCAACGGATTATAAGAACAGAATATAACTCTCCGCTACGATAAAGGGATTTCTTTTTACTTATTTCTCTAACTACGGCAAATCCCAAATCTGTAAATAGATTTCTTAGTGTAACAAAACTCAGGGGATAAGGAACCCATGGATTGGGCAGATCGGTATCATATTCCACCATTAAAAAAACAGGATTCACGCGAAAACAGGGAACTAGTTTTTCAATAAATGATTTTTTGTTTCTTACAAAATGAAACGCATTCGCCATTAGAATTCCGTCGAGATTCTGCAGATTTAAATCATCACGCACAAAATCCGATTCCAGGGTATTTATAATTACTTCGTTTGGAAAAGTAGTTGCTTTGAATGACGACATGTTTTTGTCTACCGCATATACGGTGCTCCCTTCATATAACATATTGGCCAATGCCCTTGTGAATAATCCCGAACCGCAGCCAAGGTCAGCCCAGGTGGTTTTTCTCGCCTGGATGAGTTCGCTGGTCTGTATTAGTGAAACCGCTTCCTGTATTTGCATACTTTATTAAAATCAATTCGGCTGAAAACCTGCCCAAATCACACCGCAGGGTAATTTTCCGGGGTCAGTCAGCATTTTAACCCGATCTTTTTTATTCACAAAGTGCTCAATCGACAGCACGATGAGTATGAGGCTCTCCTCGTTTTTACTTATTGGGATGGATATAACCGGTGTTTGAAATACTTCATAATTATATGGAATTCTTATTTCAGTCATACCTTTTTTTTCCGTTTTCATTTCAGTCAGGCTGGTGGATGTAACGATCATTTTGAATACGATGTGATCTGTATAAAAGGATGCGTGTAAGGTATCACCTGATATAAAGGGCGAAAGCTGGATTTCCATCGTGCCGGATCCGGGGAATTTTACTGCAGGCTGAATAGCCAAAGGCATATCCGCCTGGTTATTAAACTGAAACCCGCTGATAAAAGGTAAAGACTTTTTCAAATACGGGGAAAACGGATCTATCTTTTCCTTCCAGCTGATCATTTTATTCAAGGCACCGGTAAACCGGCAAATCATTGTTTTGTCTGAATTGCATGGATTGATCGGATAAATGACATCACGGATCTGTCTGCCGATCTGACTGGCTTTCCCAAAGTTCAAACTGCTTTTTACAGAAGCTTTGGTCCGTCTCACGTGGCCAGGTTTCAGCCTCATACAATAATGTCCACGGAACTTGTAGAAAATCAGATTATTAACGGTACCTACCCATTGAGAATCGCATTGTCTTGCCATGTTAAAATATTTATTATATATGATTTTCAGGAATG
>DASXKM010000253.1:0-3316 GCA_036496825.1 Puia sp.
TTATCAATTATTAATTATCAATTATTACTAAAATGCATTTACTCTGAACAAGACTTATTCTTATAACCAACGTTAATAATTGATAATTAATAATTGATAATTTAATCGAAAGTAGTGAAGTTCTCAATTACAATGACAGCTCCATTCCACTCCCAGTTCAATGCAGGTGATAATAACCAGTTTCGCATCCCCGGGCGCGACAATGATGCGTAAATGCTGTTGTTCTGCAGTGTATCCCTCAACGGCATATTTAGGATCCGGGTGACTTTCCGGTTCACTCTTACCGTAATTGATGACTCCGTTGTCCAGTACTTCGTGAATTTCCTTTGCTGTAATATGTCTGCAATCCATACGGCAGCGCGCATGCTTCGTAAAAACCAATTCCGCGTGGCGGTCAAAGGGTTCATGACCCGTAGCGCCAGGATCTGACGAGCGGGTGTGGCAACCGAAAAATAAAGGGAAAATCAGTAATAACCGGATGATCCTTTGCATAGGCTAAAGTTACCGGCATAATTCGGGAAGATATTATCTTTGCGCCCCATGACAGGTCCGAAAACAGTTGCATTTCATACCCTGGGCTGTAAGCTCAATTTTTCTGAAACCTCCTCGATTTCACGTTTGATGGAAAAAGAGGGGTTTGAGAAAAAGCCCTTTGACTCTGTGGCTGACATTTATGTTATTAATACCTGTTCGGTAACGGAAAATGCGGACAAAGAATGCCGGTATCTTGTTCGTCAGATACAACGGAAATCACCGGAAAGTTTTGTTGTCATTACTGGTTGTTATGCACAGTTGAAACCCCGCGAGATTGCAGAAATTCCGGGCGTGGACCTGGTATTGGGTGCGGCAGAAAAATTCAATATGGCGGCGCATATCCGTGAACTCGTAAAGGGTGATTCTGCCAAAATCTGTAGTTGCGATATTGACCAGGTGCAGGGATTTCATGACGGCTATTCGCTGAACGACCGGACCCGTGCGTTTTTAAAAGTGCAGGATGGCTGCGATTATCAATGCAGTTTTTGTACGATTCCCATGGCCAGGGGTAAAAGCAGGAGCGATACCCTGTCGCATGTTCTGGAAAACGTGCAGCACCTCGCGACAAAGGGAATTCAGGAGATCGTTTTAACCGGAGTAAACCTGGGCGATTTCGGAAATACTGAACCGGGTGCAAAGAGAAAGACTGAAAGTTTTTATGATCTGGTACTGGCTCTTGACCAGTTAAAGGTTATGCCCCGTTTCCGTATTTCGTCCATCGAGCCAAACCTGCTTAATAATGATATCATCGAGCTGGTGGCCAACAGCGATTATTTCATGCCTCACTTTCATATTCCCCTGCAGAGCGGCAGCAACAAAATTTTAGCGCTGATGCGTCGCCGTTATCTTCGTGAGCTGTATGCTGATCGCGTGGCGCGCATTAAAACATTGATGCCCCACGCGTCAATTGGAGTTGATGTAATCGTCGGTTTCCCCGGTGAAAGCGAAGAAGATTTCCGTGAGACCGTTCATTTCCTGCATGAGCTGGATATATCCTATCTCCATGTATTTACTTATTCCGAAAGAGAAAATACGCGGGCAATAGAAATGAATCCGGTAGTTCCCATGAACATCCGCAATGAAAGAAATAAAATCCTACGCAACCTTTCATTCCAAAAATCACAATACTTTGCGAATCTTTATACAGGCCAAACCCGAAAAGTGTTGTTTGAGCGCAGCCGGGATAAAACGCTGATGGAAGGATATACTGACAATTATATTAAAGTAACCGCTCCATTTCAGGAACAACTGGTTAACAGGATTGTCGAATGGCGGATATAGCGTTGACAGTTGACCGTTGAGCATTGACCGTTGACCGCCTTAGGCTTTAAGCTTTAGGCCTTAGGCTTTAGGCTTATAAAGTGTTTGCTCGTCGGTATAATATGTTTTACGGCTCCCCTTTGTGTCAATATGTATAGAGTATCCCGTCGGACTTTTGTCTGTTCTTCTGTGGATTTTCAAAAATTCTTTTACTTCATCGTTTACTTTTCCCGGATACGCCTTATCTATTTTTCGGGTGGCTTCCTTTAATACTTTGGGAATAGTTTTTACCAGCTCCCTGATTTTCTCATCGGGAATGGCGGAAGAAATAGAATAAGGAGAGATCCGTGTCTCCCATAGAATTTCATCCGAATATCCATTTCCAATTCCCCGGATAAGCTCCTGATCCAGGAGAATGTTTTTGATAATCGTGCTGCGGTTGAATATTGTTTTCAAATATTTAAAATCCAGCTCCAGGGCATCGACGCCATCTTTGTCTACCGGGTTTAATTTGAAATGAGCATTTCGCATCCGGTCGGTCAGGGCAAGATTATTGCCTCCCTCAAAATATAATTCTATAATTGTGGAGTGGTGGTCATTCTCCTTACCGAAAATAAACATGTCGCCTGTCAGCATCAGGTGTAAACCCGCGAGTGTTCCATCTGCAAATTCAAAACGCAACTCTTTTCCCGACCTGTAAATTTTCTTCAATATTTTACCTTCCAGATTTTTGGACAGCTCCTTTGCCGTATCCGGAAGCTTTTTGCCGTTAACAACTTTTATCTTTAGCAGTTTTTTGCCGGCAAACACTTTATCAAGGTTTTTAGAAAATATCTCGACATCCGGTAACTCAGGCATATATTAAAATATTGATTCTAAGCCACAAATTTAATTCTAATAGCCATTGCAAATAGCCTGAAAGTTTTTTCCAGGCTTAACATTCTCTTTACAGAATTCAGACGAAGAATGAAGAACGAATTTTAAAAATCCGAGATATTTTCGTAACTTTTAGTGCTCAAATTAACGGGACGTTTTCAACTATTGGTATGAATAAGATTAAAATTATTCAATCATGAAAATACCGATCTCAGGTAAGTTTATTACAAAGGATCAACCCATCGGATTAACAATACTGAGAATGTTTTTGGGATTGATCATTTTTTATAAGTCAATCACCTTTCTTCGCGATATATTTTCCCTGAAAAACCTGATTGAGAGTGCCGGAATCACAGTGCTTTCAAACAACTCGCAAAATCTCGCATTAGTGATCGCCTGCGTTGGCATATTGTTGGGATTGTTCATTTTTCTTGGCCTGTTTACCAGACTGTCCTGTCTTTTTCAAATTCCGGTACTTTTTGTTGCTACGTTTTTCGTCAACATAAAAAATATAAATCAGTCTGTTTTTGAATTTATCCTTTCGGGAGTCACACTTCTGTTACTCATTCTTTTTGTTGTTGCCGGCAGTAGTAAACTTTCATTGGATGAATTTTTCCGAAGAGGAGTTCTCGATGATAAAAACGAA
>DASXKM010000254.1:0-3114 GCA_036496825.1 Puia sp.
CTTCTCAGAGATCGGATTTCCGAAAGCGCCAGCTGATAATAAGAATATAAAGGGTGATATATAAAACAGCGGTTGAAAGATATAAAGGAATATGTTTTTCCCAAAGGGCACTATTACCAGGCGTTAAAATTCTGCGGGCAAACGGCTGAGGAATCAGACGGTCGGAAACTTCTTCCGGTAAATAGTCAACCCAGTTCAATTTATATTTGTTCCTGCCCAGCGAAACCACAAATTGTTCTATGATCATATACAAAAAGAAAATACCCATAGCCAGTCCGGCCCGCTTGATAAGCATGGCGATCAGGACAGCGATCAGTGAGTAATCCATCATTTCAACGAAAAAGAACAGAATAAAACGAATTTGTTCCCATCCGGGTTTTGGCTGAACCGTTGTCTTCGTGATAAATCCGAAATATAAACAGGTCAGAATAACAATGCCGGTGACGAAAACATTTAATAAAAATACTTCAACCATTTTAATACGGATAAATCTCCATCTGCTCCAGCCGTCAATTACATTCTGGCGGTGCGTCCGGAACGAATATTCGTTCGTAAACAAAGTGATGATTAAAATGGCGGGCATAAATATCAGGATGCCGGCATTGTAAGGAACTGTGATCCATACATTGGGAAATGAAAACGGGTTGCCCAATATATTCTGACCGTTCATTTTGGGGAAGCTGTTATCTGTGACATCGTAGATCACATAATTAAATGCCGGAATACAGACGGCAATCACGATCAGCAGAACCCAGAATGTTCTGTAGTATTTAAGCTTCAGCCATTCAACGCCCAGAGTATTTTTAATTTTGCTCATGATTAGTTGCTGGCATTGTCGGTGAGCTCAATAAATGCGGACTCCAGACTTTTTTTCATAACCTGTAGAAAATTCAAAACGATATTCTGTTCAAAGCACTGTTGATTGACCCAGGCAGCATCAGGTATCGATTCGGAAAAATATACCCGGAAATGATTTCCGTGACTGACAACATTTTTTACTCCCGGCAAACGTTCCAGAATTTCTTTTAATCCCGTCATATCAGCCGATCCGAGTTCGAGCCATACCTCCTGACTCAAAGCCGATAATACGTCACCCGATTTTATCAGCACGCCCTGTTGTAAAATGGCTACATGCGTACAAACTTTTTCCACTTCTGCCAGTAGATGACTTGCCAGAATAATGGTTTTTCCACCAGCGGCAAGGTCTAAAATCAATTGCCTGATTTCAGCAATGCCCGATGGATCCAACCCGTTTGTCGGTTCATCAAACACTAAAACAGGAGGATTTCCGAGCAGGCAGGCCGCGATGGCTAGTCGTTGTTTCATCCCAAGTGAAAAAGTCTGAAACTTGGAATCGCGTCTTTCATACAGTCTTACGAGTTTTAATACCCGTTCAATATCTTCAACCGGTTTGTGTTTGATGAAGGCTGCAATCTCGAGATTATGCTGCGCAGACAGATAATGGTAAAAGTTTGGCGTCTCCAGCAGTGTCCCTATTTCCCTTCTTTGTTTCTCGGATGGCGTATGACCGAACCAGGTATATGTTCCTGCGGTTGCCATCAAAACATCCATCACAATTCCCAGTAATGTAGTCTTACCACTGCCGTTGGGTCCCAGAATGCCGAAAACGGAACCTTCCGGAACATCAAATGAAACACTTTGCAGTGCTTTTATCCGGTGATAGGATTTGCTGATATTTTTTAATGATAAGACCGGAGCCATAAGGAGTAGCTAAATTAACGATTATAGCGTGGTATGACAGATCTATTGGGGAGGGTGCTGTTTATCATGATAGATACTCGAAAAATCTCCAAGAACGGCAAATCCATTATCATCCCAGCTTAATTTATGCAGACGCAGATGATCGATATCGGCCTGCAAAACTTTTCTGGTATAGGGATTAATCGTTCCACCGGCTTTTAACGGCTCGGCTGCCGGATCATATTGAAATGGAGGATCACATATGGTTCCTCTCGGATACATAATTCCGGGCTGACCCAATCCACGGATATCCAGTTGCTCAGGGTGGTCAAGACCGATTGTATGTCCGTATTCATGGGCGGCAGTGGTGGAATTATTTATAAGGTTGTCGAGCTTGAAATATCCGGTGTTGCATTGAATTCCGTCAACGAAAGAGACATGCACGGGCGAAATTTCCTCTATGCGAAAATAATTATTTCTCGGATTGGTGTTATACCATACTGTTTCCGGCGACAGGTCTTTTTCAAAAAACCCCCGAATTACAAATTCGATTCTGTGAAAAGAATTTTTCAACACCACCGTAGCCACCGGTTCGTTCCAATGATTGGAAATATCTTTTGCGACGGATTCAGCCAACAGATCGGAGGCCGCTTCCCCATAAAAATAAAAATCCGAATGGATACGGATTACAGATTCGGTTTTTAACCACTCAGCTTCACCCATTTTGTGTTCCGTGAATTTCGAAGATTAATGCAAAATTTCAAGTAGTTTATTTTCCAGCTCTTTTCCACGCAAACCTTTAGCTACGATAACACCATTTCTATCGATCAGGAAATTCATCGGAATGCCTTTTATGCCATAAAGCGCAGCAGCGTCTGATTTCCAGCCTTTCAAATCAGAAACCTGTGTCCAGTTCAATCCATCTTTTTTTATAGCCATGAGCCAGTCAGACTTCGTATCGTCCAGCGAAACGCCGAAAATATCAAATCCCTTGTTGTGAAATGAATGATATGCTTTGACAATGTTTGGATTTTCCTGCCGGCAGGGACCACACCAGCTGGCCCAGAAATCCAATAACACATACCGCCCTTTGAGTGAGGAAAGAGCAACCGGTTTATCGTTTACATCATTTGCTGAAAAATCCGGAGCATTTTTTCCGATCGCGGTCAGTTGTGCTTTGTCAATGATGATTGCCAGTTGCTTTCCAAAATAGGAAGCCCGCGCGACCGTATCCAATTGCCGGTACAAACTGTCGATCTGACCTGGACGTGGATTGTATGAAAAGTTTGTATAAATTTCATATGCAGAAACAACGGATGCCGGATGTGATTTGGTAAAGTCCATGACAAGTTGTTTCAATTCCAGATCAAGTGCAGTATATCTTTTATCGAGACTATCCATGACTTTCTGATC
>DASXKM010000255.1:0-3318 GCA_036496825.1 Puia sp.
AAATGGTTGTCGCGCCACTCGAACTGAGGCCCGGCGAGAGCACCACGCCGGCGCCTAAAAAACCGGCTTTCGGCATCATATCCACTTTTTGCATACCCGCCTGCGCATTGACCAGATTGCGCTGACTCTTGTATAAAGAAAGTTCGGGGCGGACGATCTCCATTGTGCTAAGCTGGTCGATGACAACCGGTTTTTGCAATATGGTCTGATTGTCGAATCTTACTCCCGCCAAAAAGGAAAGCATGGTGAGATAACCATTGCGGGTATATTCAAATTCCTTTTTCTGCTGAATAAGTTTTAATTTTTCTACCCTTATTTCATCCACATCCGTTTTATAAGCCATCCCGTTGGTGTTCAGCTTTTGTATTCGATCGATATTGTTGTCCAGGATGGCGTTCTGTTGTTGCAGTTGTTTTAATTGTTCATCCACCAGTAGTACACCCAGATAAACCTGGTTCACCCTTGACCGGATTTCCCGAATCGACACATCAACAGAAGCCTTTTCGGTTTCAGCATTAGCGTTTATAATATTCTTTTGCGTCCTGGTCGCTCCGCCATCCCAGATTGCCTGATTTACCTGGCCCAGGCCGATAAATCTAAGTCCGGCGCTGCTTCCCGAAGGTCCGAATGAGGGCAGGTCGCCAAAAACATATCCTTCAATTGCAGTAAAGCTTACCTGTGGCAGCCAGCCTTTCCCGGCATTACTTAATGTGTATTCCTTCGTTTTTTCAATCAGCCCATACTGTTTTATCAATGGATAATTTCTAACCGCAAGTGCGTAGCAACTATCGATGCTGATCGTCTGTGCCGTTGCTGAAACTGCTATTATCAGCAAACTGATAACGGCGACAGTGTAGGTCTTTATCATAAGTAAGAGTTTCCTTAGTATTTATTTGCTTTGAGTATCGCTTTCACCCAAACCGGTATCAGTTTCTTTCGTTCCTGCATCAGCTTTTCAAATTGTTGTTCCTTCAGTTTACCCACCATTTTTAAAATTGGACTGCCAATGAAAGGAAAAACGATCATGCTCATCAGGTTCATCATAAAGTGCAAAGGGTTTGTTTCCATGATTTTCCCTTTCTCGGCAAATGCCTTAAACTGTTTTATAAAAACGGATTGCATGATGCTGCCGGCTGCCGGCATACGCTCCAAAATTTCAGCCCCGCGGCTTCTGATTTCGCTCATAACAAAAAGCGGTATTTCGGGTTCCATGAGAAAAAGGTCAATATAATTTTCCGCCAGCAACTCTACTTTCTTCTCAAAAGTCGTCTCGTCATCATTGAATACCATCCCCATGTTTTGCATAAAACCGGAAATCGTTTCAAACATGATCAATTGGAAGAGTTTTTCCTTGCTACGGAAATAATAATTGAGAAGGGCCGTGTTCATGCCCGCTTCTTCGGCTATATCCCTGGTTCTGGCAGCGGCAAATCCCTTTTTGTGAAATACAATCTTCGCAGCGGCTTTTATCTTCTGCTCAGTATTCAGGTCTGTCGTTTGCTTTTCCTTCTTTGCTGGCATTCTTTCTGACAATTGGATCCCGAAGGTAAAAAGCCTGTATTTATTAACCAATTAATTTAATCAATTGATTAAATATTAATATACGTGGTTAAATAACCGGCTGAATACTGACATCGTCATACGTAACATGTAAAAAGCCATCTAAATAATATATTTAAATGGCTTAAGCTTTTTGTTTCTGTAACGTGAGGCGCTACTCTTTTGCTGACCCTGTCTTTTGCATTTTCTTAATGGCGGTCCATCCATCCGGCGTTATGCCCATTATTTCGGTGGCAACGCCCATGGTTTGATAAGTATCGAAGAACATCATTCGTGCAATTGGATGGTCCACCTCGCTGATCAACTCATAACCCTGTTTACGCAGATCACCGGTAATCCGGTCGAAATCGCCAACCGGCAAACGGAATGCAAGGTGTTGTGTGCCGCCGGCGGGATACTTGTTGAGATAGTCAAGGAACATGCTTTCCCCCGAAAGCGGCTGGATGAGTTCAATGAAAGTACCGCCGTTGTATGTCTGGGTGGTGAGCCATTCCGCTTCTACAACCTTTCCATAATAGGTCATGGACAGATCCTGCGCCCGAATATGTTCCGGAAGAGGGAAGCCCGCAATGCCCAATGTGTTTGTAAGAAATTTTGAAGCGGTGTAAATATCCGGGACCACCCAGCCGATCTGAGCGAATTCGAGTCCTGCTGTGATGCCGTTGATATTGTTGTTCACTACTTTTTTGTTTTGGCATACAGGCCCACGATCTCGCCTTCTCCCAGGATATGGCCCTGCATCGCTTTTTCCAGGCCGGCTTTATCTGTATTTTTTTCGATGTTCAACCGGGTATCGAGAGCATACACATTGAAGTGATAATGATGTGTTCCGGTTGGCGGGCACATTCCTTTGTAGCCGGTTTTTTTTGCACCATTCAAACCCTGGTCGGCACCCTTAAAGTTTTCAGAAATTTTTCCGGTGTTATCCAGATTCCACATAACCCAGTGTGTGAACCCGCCCGGTGCGGAAGCATCAGGATCATGTACAATCAGGGCGAGCGACTTGGTTCCTGCCGGGATTCCTGCCACACTCAATGGTGGACTTGCTTCTGTTCCTTCACATGAATATTTCGAAGGAATCATTGTACCATCCGTAAAGGCTGAGCTTGTAACGGTCAGTTTCGTAATATTTGTTATGGAAGTCATTGTCGTAAGAATGAATAATGATAGTAATATGGCTGATAATCGCATAAAATACCTTTTAAAATGAAACATAACATAGTAATGCATAAAAAAACATGCCAGCCAAATGAGCAAGCTGCTCATTCCTCTTGTTTAATGATAAAAAACTTTGTGAGGAAATTATTACTTAGACCATTGCGGAATATATCCATTTTGTATAGTAATGATTCACGATAACCGTATAAATACTGCACGAAATTTATTTCCCTGTTCTGGAATGAAATAATTTTATTTTTTATAACAACTTCATCTGAAACTGGCATTTTTTTAGCATGTAAGGGACGGTCGACAACATGAAAAAAATGATATCAGATATGAGAAAGTTAATCATGATTGCTTTTGTTTTAGTTTCCGGCTTTTATCTTTCTTCCTGTTCAAAAAATCAAAAAAGTTCCAACAGTTCACAATTACAAGTGAGACTCACCGATAGTCCTGATCCTTCCGTTAAAGAAGTCTGGGTTGATGTCAGGCAAATCGAAATTATAATGGGCGATACCAGTCATCCGATTATCCTGAATGGCGCACACCCGGGCGTATACAATCTGCTGGATCTTACAAACGGAAAAGATACTATTC
>DASXKM010000256.1:0-7883 GCA_036496825.1 Puia sp.
AACGAACCTGCAGCAGTGGCATGAGACAGATAAGATCTTATCACTAAAACCCTTGCTGTGTTAAATCTAGACATTCTATCAGCCGATATTCCGTTTTTAAATCCGGAAGACAGCGTTCTGTTGGCAAAAGACATTATGATAGATCATCATGTCGCCCATCTGCCGGTTGTTTCTGCCAACAAACTCCTCGGAATCATTGATGAAGATAGTCTGCTCGACGCTCCTTCTGATGATACGACAATAAATAACCTGCAGACTCTTTACAGCCATGCTTCAGTTCAGGGAATCAGTCATGTACTGGACACCCTCCATATTTGCAGCGAATTTCAACTCACCCTCGTACCGGTATTGACAGAGGATTCGGATTATCTCGGTTCTATTACTGCATTTGATTTAATTCGCCATGCTGACAGAATCGTAGGCGCAGGCGATCCGGGTGCGATTATAGTTCTCGAAATGGATCGTGTAAACTTTGCTTTTTCTGAGATTATAAAATTGGTTGAAACAAATGATGCGCAGGTTACACAATTAAATACTTATACCGAACCGGGTACTTCTTCCTTCTTTATAACACTCCGCATTAATAAGATGGAAGTATCTGATATCATTGCTACTTTCCAACGTTATGAATACAAAATCAAATATTATTTTGGGGAAGAGCAATATGAAAATGAATTGCGCAGCAATTATAATCACCTGATGAATTATCTGAGCATTTAATTCGTCCCATGATATCCATGTAATGACCCCGGGACCAAGCCTATGATCCGAAAAACGGATAAATATCTTCTGCTCTTTATATTGATGATCGTTTTACGCTTAACGCTGAACGCGGAAAGCGCAACGTACTTTCTACCAGTCACGAATACCCAAAGTCCTACAACCTGCACCCAACGGTCATCGGTCAACGGTCAACGAAAGAATGACACCCTTCCGATCCTAAAAACTGATACGCTCTCTTCCGGTGTCATGATCATTCCGCCCACTCAGGGACGCCTGTTTATAGTCGGAAATATTTACATTCAGGGAAATAAGGTAACCAAGTCATTTACGATCACCAGGGAACTGCCATTTAAGCCGGGTGATTCAGTAACTCTCCAACAGCTCTCCATTTATTTCGTACAATCGCGGGAACATTTGATTAATACAAGACTTTTTAATGAGGTGACGGTTTCTCTGAAAGAATTCCGTGGATATATTGCTGATATCAATATCGACGTAAAAGAAAGATGGTACATCTTCCCATTGCCATATGCAAGACCTGTCGATCGAAATTTTACCGCATGGGCACAACAGGGATACAGTCTGAGCAGGTTCGATTACGGGATAAAATATTCACAGTATAATTTCACGGGCAGAAATGATAATTTGAGAATCTGGTTGATTACCGGTTATTCGAGGGAAATCGAGATGGCTTACGACAGACCCAACACCGGAAAAAACCTGATTCATGGTTTCGGCGGCAGCTTCCTGATATCGGGTCAACAGGAAATAAACGTCATCACGGCGAATAACCAGCAGGTTTTTGTGAGCCGCGATACTTTACAGAATGCAGGAAAATATTTGCAGACGCAGGCCAGCTTCTCCCTGAGATATTATTATCGTCCCGCAATCCGGACAAAACATTTTTTCCGTTTCAGTTTTAACAAGCTGAAAATAGACAGCACCGTCCTTGTGCTGAATCCGAATTATTTTTTGAATCATAAGCTGTCGCTCGTCTATCCGGAGTTCTTCTATAGTATGAATTATAATAATATTGATTATGTTCCTTATCCAACCCAGGGGTTCCTTTTTGAAACCAGCCTTTTGCAAAGGGGTATTTCGGCCGACATGCATATGACACAGGTGATTGCCAGATCAACGGAAGCATTTTCTTTTGCCCCTAAAATGTTTTTCGTTGCACAAAATTTCGGAGTGCTTCGCGTACCCTTCACGCAATCATTTTATAACCAGTCACTCCTGGGCTATGGGGATTATTATATGCGCGGACTGGAAAAATATGTAGTGGATGGGGTTGGTCTTTTGCTGGCCAGGAATACAGTGATGCGCGAGCTTGTTCGTTTCGACATACCTTTCCTCCGGCAAACTTCACATGATCATATTCCTTTCAGGATCTATGCGAAAACGTATGTTGATCTGGGTTATGTTTTTAACAGATACAACAATCTGAATAGCCTTCAGAATACGGTGTTGTATACCTATGGTGCCGGATTTGACATTGTTACTTTTTATGACTTTGTATTCCGGATTGAGTATAGTGTGAATCAGTTAGGGGAAAAAGGTTTATTTTTTCATATCAGAAATGATTTTTAACAATAGTGTCAGATCATAATTTACTAAAATGAAAGTAGCCATATACAGCCGGATCATAGAAGAATCGGAACGCGGCGAAGTTCAGCAGTTGCTGGATGAACTTCAGCGTCGTCACATACAGCCAGTTATATATCTTCCGTTTTATGAATGCATCAGCAACGTGTTTCGATTTCCTCCCGATCTATTATTCTTTCGTCATTCAAACGATCTGAACGAGTCCATTGATTTTTTAATCAGCCTCGGCGGGGATGGAACACTACTGGACACGATTGCTTTCGTAAGGGACAAGGATATTCCGGTGATCGGAATCAATTTTGGCCGGCTCGGATTTCTTGCCAGCATCGGTAAAGGAGACATGCTCCTGGCTGTAAAGGCGTTGGCAGAGAGAACGTATGTTACAGATAAAAGGTCTCTGATTCATCTGGACGCCAACAAACCTTTATTTGGTGAAGTGCCTTATGGCCTGAATGAATTCGCCATTCATAAGACGGATACTTCGCCCATGATCAGGATTCATACATATCTCAATGGCGATTTTCTCAACACATACTGGGCAGATGGTTTGATCGTTTCAACACCAACAGGGTCTACCGGTTATTCACTGAGTTGCGGTGGTCCGGTAGTATTCCCGGAATCCGGCAGTTTTGTAATTAACCCGGTTGCCCCACACAATTTGAATGTTCGTCCGATTGTGGTTCCCGACGACAATGTTATCTCATTTGAGATAGAAGGAAGAGCGGAAAGTTTCCTTTGCGCGCTCGATTCGAGAAAAGAAATTGTAGATAAAAATGTACAACTTGCGGTGAGAAGGGAGAAATTTGACGTCTCCCTGGTAAGATTAAACGAAAATAATTTTCTCCAGACGCTCCGGAATAAATTGTCCTGGGGTCTTGATCGCAGGAATTAACAGTTTACACATAAGAAAAGAAATTTTGCATCGTTAGCGTTGGGAATCAACAGACGGGCAAAGAATATCATTTATTTTGCGGATATGAAGCAGTTTTTTCTGTCAGGGATCTTTTTTTGTATTTTGGGTATCCGCACAGTTGCACAACCGGATCATAGCTATCTGTATACGGGCGAATTTGGCGTATTAGCCGGTGCTTCCCAATATTTTGGCGATTTAAATCCGGATTTACATTTTAATACACCCAAGACTGTATTCGGGTTATTTTTCAGAAAGCAAATAACCAATTATATCGCTGTAAGGATACAGGGACAGTTTGCCCAGTTGGGTTATTCAGACGTATATAATAAACAAAATGCCTTTGATTTGAGGCGGAATCTGAGTTTTAACACCAATATCTGGCAATTAGGTGTGCAGGGAGACTTCAATTTCTTTCGTTTTATACCCGGCGATGGTGACCATCGCGCCACACCCTATCTGACCGTTGGCATTGGAATGTTCAGTTTCGACCCCTATGCTTATCTGGAAGGCCAGAAGTATTATCTCCGTGAACTGGGTACTGAAGGGCAAGGCTCTCCTGCTTATCCTGACCGTAAACCTTATAATAATATTGCTGCTTACATACCCCTGGGATTGGGATATAAATACAACCTTAACCCCAAAATGAATATTGGAATCGAAGCTGTATATAACTTTACCACAACGGATTATCTCGATGATGTAAGTAAAACTTACGCCGGAATAAATAATTTCCCTACCCTTCCCGACGGAGCTCCTTCAGTGGCTGCTCTACTCCAGGACCGGAGCTACGAAACGGGATCGCCTCCTATTGGAATTCAGGGTCGCCAGCGTGGTTACAAGAACCAGAATGACGGTTTTTTATATCTGGAAATCATGTTTTCCATGAATCTGAGTTCTTATCGCTGTCCGGCTTATTAAATCTCCGCTGCCATCGTTTTATGCCTGTATCTGATACCCAAAGCGTAAAGTCTCAGGTTTCCGGATTAACGCTCAATCCCGCCTGTAACTTTGATAATTAACAATTAATAATTAACCATTAACAATTAACTTCGTGCCCTTCAAAAACGGGCATGGAGTCTTTGAAATTCAGCATTAACCCGGCAAAATTACCCAGTCATATTGCTATTATCATGGATGGGAACGGGAGATGGGCCAAAGGTCAGGGGCAGGACAGACTGTTCGGCCATTATCATGGTGTTGAAAGTGTGCGCAATGCCGTTGAAGCCTGTGCCGAATTGGGAATAGGATATCTGACTCTTTATGCTTTTTCCACTGAAAACTGGGAAAGGCCGGAACAGGAAGTAAGTGGGCTGATGGAGTTGCTGGTTGATACGATCCGTAAGGAAGTACCGACTTTGAACAAAAATAATATCCGGTTGCATGTGATCGGGAACACAGGTATGCTGCCTGAAAAAACGATATCGGTCCTAAATGAAGCCATATCTGAAACTGCCGTGAATACCGGCCTGAATCTGATTATGGCTTTGAGTTATAGCAGTCGTTGGGAAATGGGAGAGGCTGCCAGGCAACTGGGCCTGGATGTGAAGGCAGGAAAACTGGATCCCGACACAATTGATCAATATAGCTTTCAAAAATATCTCTGTACCCGGAATTTCCCTGACCCTGAACTGATGATCAGGACAAGCGGCGAACACCGGATCAGCAATTTTCTTTTATACCAACTTGCTTATGCTGAATTATTCTTTACGCCTGTACTCTGGCCTGACTTCCGGAAAGAAAATCTATATGAGGCCATCGTTGATTTTCAGACGCGGGAAAGACGATTTGGTAAAACCAGTGAGCAACTTGGCTGAGGCCCCTGAATCCTTCAGAAACGCCTGAGAATAAATGGCCTGTATCATTGATCCAGCCTGTATTTTAACAAAGACTTTTAATTAATCCCCTTAATTTGCCGCTCTAAAAAACCCGCCCGGATGCTACGACGTTTATTGACTGGTGTTTTTTTGCTTTTTTACTGCTTATTGATCATCACAAATGCTGAGGCGCAGGTTACAGACACTACCCATCCCATTATTGCTGACACCACACATCCGGTTTCCGTTGATCCTGAATTACTGGCCATTGAAAGTCAGAAAACACCCAAAGAATATACCATTGCGGGGATAAAAATTACAGGTAGTAAATACCTGGACGAATCCCTGTTGATTTCTGTTTCCGGATTAAGTATCGGTGATAAAGTAATCATCCCGGGCGGCGACAACTTTAGTAAAGCAATACAGAAATTATGGAACCAGAATCTGTTTTCAAATATTGCTATTTATTTCACGAAAATTACCGGTAATGAACTTTATGTTGAAATCAACGTAACTGAAAGACCCCGCCTTACAAATTTTATTTTTGACGGCGCCAGTAAATCTGAATCCGACGAACTGAAAGTAAAAACAGGATTGATCAAGGGTCGTGTGATCACTGAAAACATGAAACAAACCGCAGACGAAAACATCAAAAAATATTTTGCGGATAAAGGTTTTCAGGGCGTAACTGTACAGATTTCTGAAGCCCGGGATCCGAAAACACCGAATTCTGAAACGCTCACTTTTCATATCGACAAGGGAACCAAAGTCCGGATCAATCAGATCTCCATTTACGGCACCAAAAATATCTCACAGTCAAGACTAAAGAAACAACTGGATGACACAAAGGAGGTCACCAAACTGACCCTTTATCCCGCCAAGGATTCCTCCTCTTACGGTGTGGTGAAACCCGAAACATTCAAAGAATATATAGACAGCTGGGGGTTTCTTTCATATACAGGAACCAAGGAATTTCTTGATCCTTATTTTCGTTTTAAACTATTTAGTTCGGCGAAATTCAATGCAAAAAAATATGGTGAGGACAAGGAAAAAATCCTCGACTACTATAACGCGCAGGGATACCGTGACGCCGTGATTGTTTCTGATACTTTAATGTATAATAGCAAGCACCAGCTGAACATTGCCATCAAAGTGGATGAAGGCGACAAATATTATTTTGGTAAAATAACCTGGAAGGGAAATACAAAATATCCCGATTCACTTCTGTCGCTGGTCCTTGGGATAAAAAGAGGAGACGTATATAACCTGGACATCCTGAATAAAAAACTGGGTAAGCAGGTGACTCAGGAAGGAGGCGGTGTCAGTGATCTTTACCTGGATGACGGATATCTTTTCTTCAGAATAGATCCGGTTGAAACGGCCGTTTATAACGATACAATCGATTTTGAAATCCGTATGGTGGAAGGTCCTCAGGCTACCATTAAAAATGTTACGATTGCCGGAAACGAAAAAACAAAGGAATACGTAATCCGCCGGGAACTGAGAACAATTCCGGGAGAAAAATTCAGTCGCCAGGATATTATTCGCTCTACACGTGAAATTGTAAACCTGGGTTATTTCAACCAGGAGAAAGTAACTCCGGGAATCGTACCAAACCAGGAAGACGGAACGGTGGATATTAACTGGTCGGTGGAAGAAAAGTCATCCGATCAACTGGAACTATCCGCAGGATGGGGCGGTGGAATCGGGATCACCGGTACGGTCGGAATTTCATTCAATAATTTTTCGATCAATAATATCTGGAAGAAATCTGCCTGGGATCCTCTGCCGACAGGAGATGGACAAAAACTCAGTCTGCGCGTACAGGCGAATGGGAAAGCCTATCAGTCATATAATCTTTCATTCACCGAACCATGGCTGGGAGGCAAGAAAAGAAACTCTCTTACAGTGAGTCTTTACCGCAGTGCATTTCGTACGGGAGGGTACAATTATACCACAGCGAAATATGCATACAGTGATACCAATTCACTAAAAAATTTCGGTGTTGTTATAGCGCTGGGTAAACAGTTGAAATGGCCGGATGATTATTTTACTTTAACTTATTCGTTGAACTATACCCTGTATGATCTGACGAACTATTCGCTCTTTTCTCCGGATTTCAGAAACGGTTATTCCAATAACCTCAGCTTCAAAGTGGCGCTGGGCCGCTATTCCGTCGATCAGCCGATATACCCCAGGTCTGGTTCAAACTTCCTGATCAGTGCTCAGTTTACGCCTCCCTATTCACTATTTAAGTCGAATTATAACACTTCGCAGGAACAATTTGAATTACCCGAATACACAAAGTTTCGCCTGACCAGTGAATGGTACATTCCGATTGGTAAACCGATGGGTGCCGATAAAAGCCGGCAGTTTGTGTTGAAGGCTTCTGTGAAATATGGTTTTATGGGCAGGTATAATAATGAATTAAATTTTTCTCCCTTTGAAAGATTCCAGCTGGGAGATGCGGGTCTGACAAACAACTTCGGCTTGCTTGGTTATGATATCATTTCACAAAGGGGCTATCCTGTATATCAGAATTCGGATCCCCGGATCAATCCGGAACAACAGGGCGCAACCCAGTTCTTTACGATGTTCAACAAGTATACATTGGAAATGCGTTATCCTTTTGTGACCAACCCAAGTAGCACGATTTACGGGGAAACATTTTTTGAAGCAGCAAACGGATGGTACAATTACCAGGATTATAATCCTTTTCGCCTGCGGCGTGATGTGGGCATAGGGTTACGCTTCTTCCTGCCCATGTTTGGTTTATTGGGTTTCGATTACGCGATTGGACTGGACAGAATACAAAATGGTTCTCTTAG
>DASXKM010000257.1:0-1920 GCA_036496825.1 Puia sp.
TCCAATTCCCGGAAAATCTGAAGTTTAATATTTTCATTTTCTGTGGCAGCTTCAATGATCAGACCTGCATCACGAACACCATCCTGAAGTTGCTGAACGAGTTGAATCCGGTTAATGATATTTATTTTGTCTTCGGATGTAAGCAGGTTTTTTTGTATCTGCCTGTCCAGATTTTTTGAAATAATAGCCAGACCCTTTTCCAGTTGACTATTATGAAGGTCAATCATATTTACTGTGAACCCGTATTGGGCAAACAGGTGGGCGATACCATTGCCCATAGTACCTGCTCCAATGACTGCGACTTTAATCATGGGATAACATTTTCAGGCAAGAATACGAAGCTTCTGTGAGGTTTTTACCCTTATCTTGCAGCTCCTATGTATCCGAATTTATATTACGCTGTCAGGGATTTATTTAACGTCGATTCCAAGTACCTGTATTTCCTGCATTTTATCAACTCCTTTGGTTTTTTTGTGGCACTCTCATTCATTGGCGCAGCTATGGTTGTTACGGCTGAACTAAAACGGAAGGAAAGACAGGGTTTGCTTGAAGCGGAAGAAGAAACAATCGTTGTAGGAAAAATTGCCAGTCCGGCAGAATTGCTTACGAATTTCATACTGGGTTTCGTGATCGGATATAAAATAATCGGACTGTTCACATCCGATTCTTCCCTGACCAGGAATCCTGCTGACTTTATCTTTTCATCTTCCGGAAACGGATGGGCGGGATTAGCCCTGGGTCTGCTCTTTGCGGGATTGAAATGGAGGGAGAAATACAAGCAGAAACTGGCTCAGCCAGAGGAAAGGAAAATCCGCATTTGGCCTCATGATCGGGTAGGGGACATTGTTATATTGGGCGCAATATTCGGTTTTCTCGGAGCGAAAATATTTAACAGTCTGGAAACCTGGGATGAATTCATCAAGAACCCCGTAGAATCCCTGATTTCCTTTAGTGGACTTACTTTTTATGGCGGTTTAATTGTTGCTGCACTGTCCATCTGGTATTATGCACGCAAACATAAAATTGGTTTCTGGTATTTGAATGATGCCGCAGCCCCGGCACTCATGCTGGCCTATGGCATTGGCAGGATCGGATGCCAGGTCTCCGGCGACGGTGACTGGGGTATACCGAACAGCGCATATTCCGTTGGCGCGAATCTGAAATCCATTCCAGATACTGTACAAAACTTTCAGGCCCGGGGGAGCCAGAATACGGATTATTTTATGAATGAGTTTCATTCATTAAATGTTCCTCACCTCACTGTAAAAGCTCCTTCATTTTTACCAAATTGGTTATTTGGATATGCTTACCCGCATAACGTGATCGGGGCCGGCGTCAGGATTCCAGGATGTAATGGCCAGTATTGCTCTTACCTGCCCGTGCCGGTTTTCCCAACTCCTTTTTACGAAACCCTTATTTGTCTGGGATTATTTTTTTTACTCTGGTCGATACGCAAAAAATTCCGCGTGCCTGGAACCCTTTTCGCTTTCTATCTTCTTATCAATGGTATCGAACGGTTTTTTATTGAGAAAATCAGGGTAAATACCCGATATTCTATCTTTGGTTTTCATCCCACCCAGGCTGAAATCATCTCCACACTTCTGATTTTTGGAGGCGGATTCCTCTATTATTACCTGAAAAAACGATCTCCCGCCGGAGGCCCGGCCAGTTCTGTCCATTTAACCAAATCCTGACCGCTGGTCAGCATTTCCACTCTTTCATCCCAAACACTGGCAGGCCTGAAACATCCGGACAGGCAATGACGTCCCATATTACCTGAGGAACGCTCCATTTATCAATTAAATCAACCTTCCAACACAATACCATGTTCTATGTTATACTAAGTACCAACCTTTGACCTGTAACTATATAACAATAGTACCAACTAAACTAAAGCTCATGAAACTCTTTATAATTACA
>DASXKM010000258.1:0-8503 GCA_036496825.1 Puia sp.
AACTCATGATGACAGATTCTCCCAGAAATTGCCAGATCAATGATTTCTTTTCGGCCCCCAGCACTTTTCTAATGCCCACTTCTTTCGCTCTTTTCATAGAGCGGGCGGTAGAAAGATTCATAAAATTGATACAGGCGATTATGAGTACAAAAAAAGCTATACTGCCCAGCACATAGAGGTAAGTAATATTTCCATTGGACGCGATTTCATTGTCCAGATCAGAATGCAAATAAATATCAGGTACTTTTTGAATAAACAGCTCCCTGATGAAACCCATTTCCTTTAAATCCCTGCCAGCCCTTCGATTGATAAAGGGGTCAAGTTTCCTTTCAAAAGCATCCGGATCAGTGCCGCTTTTCAATTTTACGTATGTATAAAATATATTGTTTGTTGCCCAGTTGGTCTGATTTACGACCCAGGTTCCCACATCGCCGTTACGCATGGAAAGGAAGAAATGGGCTGGAATATGCGATTTGACGTGCGACTCATCAAAAACCCCTTTGACCGTGTAATTAAAGTTGCCATAGGGCAACCCCACTACAATCGTTTTATTCAATGGATCTTCTTTGCCGAACAATTTTCTGGCGATCTCATTCGAAATAACCAGGCTGTTTGGTTCTTTAAGGGCAGATAAGCCATTTCCGGATATAAAATTATAAGTGAAAATCTGGAAGAAATTGGAATCTACGTAGTAGCCATTGGTTTCATAAAAGGAATTCTGATTTCCCGCCTGTTCATATTTCAACAACATCTTATCCAGTGATGGAAATTTGAGAAGTCTCGTGGATAATTCTACTTCCGGCAGGTCTGATTTTAATCCTCCGGATATCGGCGCGGACGTGGATGCCCAAGATTTGTCCTTTGGATTTATTTTTTTTACAGCTTTGTAAGCGATGCGGTATATGCGGTCCGCATCCAAATTCTTTTTATCATATCCAAGTTCACTCAGGATATAGGAAATCATCAGAATACAGGTCGCCAGACCTACGGCCAATCCAAAAATATTTATGAAAGAGAAAACTTTGTTCCTCGAAAGATTTCGGTAGGTAATCTTAAAATAATTCCTGAACATGCGCTTGGTTTAAATCTGAATTCAGCCTGAAATCGCGACCGGATATATTTAGCGGTCACAGGTCTGATTATATTGGGCCAAGAGAATGCTAAAATGGTAAGCTCCTACAATTCAATTATTTAATTAATGTTGATCAAGTGAATTGTACGTTTTCGATACGTTTGTTGTCCGTTTCTGTTTGTTGAATCTGTAATTAAATTTCCTCCAGAAAAACTTTTTCCCGGCCAATCTTCAATCTGTAATCAGCCCCGCATTTCAAAGCGAAGTTTTCTCTGACATGACCGACCGGAAATCCATAACAGACCGGATAGTTGAATTTTTCAAAAAAGTCCCGGATAATTTCATACGCATTTTCACCAAAAGGTCTTTCCGTATCCTTCATATCAGTAAAACTTCCAATGATGACCGCAGCGGGCTTTTGAAATTTACCGGCGGCTTTTAGCTGAAATAGCATCCGGTCCATATTATATAAATACTCACCGATATCTTCAATAAATAAGATCAATCCCTTGGTTTTAATATCCGCAGGGCCACCTACTGCATGGGCCAGCAAAGTGAGATTTCCACCCATTAACGTGCCTTCGGCCTCGCCTCTTTTATTGAAAGGGTGGGGATCGCAGGAATAGTTCAATCTACCGCCAGTCAAAAGAGTCCGGATAGAATTTATATAAATATCGTCTGTTAAAGCAGTCGCGAATGCACCTGCCATGGGAGAATGCGCTGTTGCAATTTCATAGTTTGAATATATATAAGTATGAAGCAGCGTTATATCGCTGTATCCCAGGATCCACTTCGGCGATTTTTTAAATTTCTTAAAACTGATTTGATCAATGATACGGCTTAGTCCATAGCCACCCCTGCCAAATAAAATCGCAGAAATATTATCATCATCCAACATTGCCTGCAGATCATCGAGTCTTTCAGCGTCTGTACCTGAAAAATAATTGAAAGAATCCCCCCCCACGGTTCTTCCTGTTTTTACCCGAAAGCCCCATGATTTCAACGTTTGGACAGCATTGAGAATCCGTTCTGCAGCCATAAAACCCGCCGGACAAACAATGCCAATCGTATCACCGGTTTTTAAATAAGGAGGAAAAATATTTGCCATTTAAAGTTTATTTAGAAAGCTTAAAACCTACAGCTCAAAGCCTAAAACGGATTATCAATGTTAGTGATAGTATTTCTTGTTTTTTATTCAAATACTATGCAGATTCATAAAAGTTTTAGGCCTTCGGCTTTGGGCTTTGGGCCTTACGCTTTAAGCATTGGAAGATTCTTTAAAAACCACCCGCCCGTCATTGATATTTAATTCATGCCTCACACCGCATTTTAAAGCAAAGTTTGTTTTAACATGACCCACCGGAAAATTAAAGCAAACCGGATATTTGTATGCACTTACCTGATCAAGTACTATATTATAAATACTTTTTCCAAATTCATCACCCGGATCATCCGGTTTTACGCGGAACGCGCCGATCAATAATCCATTTAGATTTTCGAGTTTGCCGGTGCGTTTCAGATGATAAAACATCCGGTCGATGCTATACAGATACTCTCCTACGTCCTCCAGAAACAAAATCGTTCCGTCTGTTTGCAGATCGGAAGCAGAACCAGCCAGGCTTTCAATCGTTTTCAGATTACCCCCTGCCAGAATTCCATGACCCGATCCGGCGCGGTTCGCAGGATCATAGATAACCGGATATTCAACCGGCTTCCCGGTCAAAGCCTGTTGAATTGATAAAATACTTTCCCATTGCGCCTTCTCAGCCTGTTCCGGATGATCCGGAAAACTATTACACATTTTTGAATGAATCGACGCTATATGAAAATGATGGTTGAGTTCAGCATGAAACACCGTGATATCACTAAACCCGATGATCCATTTGGGATTTTCCGTAAACTTCCGGAAGTCCAGCTGATCGATAATCCGCACACTGCCATATCCTCCCCTTGAGCACAGGAGAGCCTGAAGACCGGGAGCATCGAGCATCATCTGCATATCGGCCAGACGTTCGGCATCGGTTCCCCCGAAAATAAAATCCCGTGCTCCCACGGTCTTGCCTAAACGAATATTAAAACCCCAGCTTTTAATAGTATCTATGGCCGGTTGCAGTTCCGCGAGTGTCATAAAACCAGCGGGACAGGTAATACCAACCGTATTGCCGGGCTTCAGGTATGGCGGAATGCGCCAGGGTAATTCGTTCAAATGTTCCATATCATACCCTAAAACAGATTGCCATCGGGCCATTCCCAGCATAGGACTCGCCAGCAGGGATCCTAAAAATCGCTTTCGCTTCATCATTTAAAGTTAAAGGATGACCGGGATTTAAAAGATGGATTGTTTAAGGATCATGAATGAACGGGAATTGAATCAGTCCCGGTTTTCAGCTTTGAGCTTTAGCCTTGTATGACGTATTTTTGCAGTCCTTGCGGAGTCAGATCCGCCGTCAAATTATGAAAGAATACAATCGCATCCTTGTTACCGCAGCGCTTCCCTACGCAAATGGCCCCGTTCACATCGGACATCTGGCGGGCTGTTATATTCCGGCGGATATTTATGTACGATTTGAAAGAGCCCGAAAAAAAGATATTCTTTTTGTAGGCGGGAGCGACGAACATGGCGTTCCAATCACCATCCGGGCCATGAAAGAAGGCATAACACCGCAGCAGGTAGTTGATAAGTATCATGCCCAGATCAAGAAAAGTTTTGAGCAGATGTTCATTTCATTCGACATCTATTCAAGAACATCCAATCAGATACACCACGAAACGGCTGCCGGATTCTTCAAAAAATTATATGACGAAAATATATTTGAAGAAAAAGAAACTGAACAATACTATGATGAAGCGGCGAAGACATTTCTTGCCGACCGTTACATCACAGGAACCTGTCCGATTTGCGGCAACCCCAATGCATTCGGGGACCAGTGTGAACGCTGTGGTTCCTCTCTGAGTCCGGATATGCTCATCAATCCCCGTAGTACGCTCAGTGATGCGGTGCCGGTAAAGAGAAAAACCAAACACTGGTATTTTCCTTTACAGCACTATGAACAATTTCTAAAAGAATGGATATTAAACGGCCATACTGAGTGGAAGAATAATGTATATGGCCAGTGTAAGAGCTGGCTCGATAATGGTTTGCAACCCCGCGCGATGACGCGGGACAGCAATTGGGGAATCAAAGTACCGCTACCGGATGCAGAAGGAAAAGTTTTATATGTCTGGTTTGATGCTCCCATCGGTTATATTTCTGCTACCAAGGAACTCACTCCTAAATGGGCGGACTACTGGCAGCAAAATGATACCAAGCTTGTTCATTTTATCGGTAAGGATAATATTGTTTTCCATTGTATTATTTTTCCGGCGATGTTAAAAGCACATGGTCATTATGTATTGCCCGATAATGTCCCTGCCAATGAATTTCTAAATATCGAAGGAGAGAAAGTATCCACCAGCAGAAACTGGGCTGTTTGGGTACATGAGTATCTGGAAGATTTTCCGGGCTGTGAAGACGTTCTCAGATATGTACTTTGTGCCAATGCGCCGGAAACAAAGGACAATGATTTCACGTGGAAGGATTTCCAGGACAGAAATAATTCCGAACTCGTTTCCATCTTTGGAAATTTTGTCAACCGGACATTTGTTCTGATGCATAAACTAAGCAAGGGAAAAGTTCCCGTTTGGCATGAGAAAATAAAAGATGATGCAGATGCGGAATTGATACGCCAGATCGATCAGACAAGAATTATTGTCACTGAATTGTTGGAGACCTATAAATTCAGGGATGCGCTTTATACTGTCATAGATCTGGCCAGGAAAGGCAATAAATACCTGCAGGATAAAGAACCCTGGAAAAAAGCGGGTAAGGAAAGCACATCGGCTGAAGATCAGGAAAAGATCGATAACTGTCTGTTCCTCTGTCTGCAGCTGACAGCCAATCTGGCGATCCTGATAAATCCCTTTCTGCCGTTTACAGCAAAAAAATTATTGCGGATGATGAAGGTGGTAGAGAGAATGTTGGACTGGGAGAATGCCGGTAAAATTGATTTATTGAAAACCGGTTACAGCCTGCGTGCTCCGGAATTATTATTCAGAAAAATTGAAGACGAAGAAATTGCAAAACAAATGGACAAGTTGTATCAGAATGTCGTGAAACCAGATACTAACGTGGAGGCAGCTCCACCGATACCCGCTAAAAAAACAGAAATACAATTTCCGGACTTTGAAAAACTGGAACTCCGTTCGGGTATCATTCTCGAAGCGGAAAAAGTTGCCAAGGCTGATAAACTATTAAAACTGCTGGTGGATATGGGCTTCGAAAAAAGAACCATCGTGTCAGGGATCGCCTTGCATTTTAATCCCCAGGAAATAATTGGGAAGCAGGTGGTCGTGGTGGCCAACCTGGCTCCCCGCAAAATGAAAGGCATCGAAAGCAATGGCATGATCCTGATGGCTGAGGACAAATCGGGAAAGCTATACTTTGTGAATCCTGACGAAAGAATTGAAGCAGGTTCTGTTGTGAGCTGAATTTTCTGTTTCGAAAACTGTTGAATTTGAATAATTAACGATTCCATTATGAAAAGAATTATCAGAAAAGTGGCCGTGTTGGGCAGTGGCGTAATGGGTTCCCGTATTGCATGTCATTTCGCAGGCACCGGGGTTCAGGTATTACTATTGGACCGTGCGCCTGATGAGTTATCTGAAGCGGAAAAGTCAAAAAATCTGGCGCTGGATCATCCGGCAGTAAAGAACCGTATCGTGAATGAAGCGCTGGCTGCCGCCATTAAATCAAACCCTTCGCCAGTTTATAATGCGACGGTTGTGAAGAGAATCCAGACGGGCAATTTCGCCGATCATATGAAGGATATTTCATCCTGCGACTGGATCATTGAGGTAGTGGTAGAACGTCTGGATATAAAAATGAACATCTTCAGTGAAGTGGAAAAATTCCGAAAACCGGGAACGCTGATCAGCTCCAATACATCCGGCATACCGATCCATCTGATGAATGAAGGAAGATCGGAGGACTTTAAAAAACATTTTTGCGGAACTCATTTTTTTAACCCGCCCAGGTATCTCCGCCTGCTTGAAATTATTCCGACGCCGCTTACGGATCCCGATGTGGTTCAATTTCTACTGGAATACGGTGATCTCCATTTAGGTAAAACAACCGTTCTCTGCAAGGACAGTCCGGCTTTTATAGCAAACCGTGTGGGCGTCTTCAGCATCATGGCTATTTTTAAACTCATGGATAAGCTGGGACTTAATATTGACCAGATAGAAACACTGACCGGTCCCATCATCGGACGTCCCAAATCCGCTACATTCCGAACAGCGGATGTTGTCGGACTGGATACGCTCGTGAAAGTTGCAAAAGGTGTATATGATAATTGCCCGGAAGATGAAGCAAGAGACGTCTTTCAGATACCCGAATGGCTCGAAAAAATGATTTCCAACAACTGGCTCGGAGATAAAACCGGACAGGGATTTTTTTCTAAAAAGAAATCAGCGACCGGTGAACGCGAAATTTTTACGATCGACCTGAAGACACTTGAATATAAACCCCGTCAGAAAGTTTCGTTTCCCGGTGTGGAAACAGCAAAACCTATTGATGATCTGAAAGAAAGATTAAAAATTTTAATCAGGGGCACAGATATATCCGCTGATTTTTACCGCCAGTTTCACTATCAGTTGTTCTCCTATGTATCTCACCGGATTCCTGAAATCAGTGACGAATTATATCGGGTGGATGATGCCATGCGGGCCGGTTTTGGCTGGGAAATCGGTGCTTTTGAAACGTGGGACCTCTTCGGCGTTTCAGAAACGGTCACCAAGATGGAATCTGCCGGATATAAAGTTGCCGGATGGGTAAAAGAAATGATCGCCGCCGGTTTTGGAAGTTTTTATAAAGTGGAGAATGGTGATAAGATGGTTTATTCTCCCGGAAAGAAGAAATATGTTTCCGCCGTTACAGGTGATCCCCGTGCATTTATCGTTATGCGCAATTTCGAAAACCAGACTATCTGGAAAAATTCTGCTGCGCATTTGTATCATATTGGAGATGAAGTACTGGGTTTGGAATGGTATACCAAATTCGGAACCATTGGTGGGGAGGTGCTGGAAGGAATTCAACGATCTATCGGAATTGCAGAAGAAAAATATAAAGGCCTCGTCATTGCCAATGAAGCCGCTAATTTTTCTGCGGGTGCGAACGTTGGTATGATTTTCATGCTCGCGGTTGACCAGGAATTTGATGAACTGGATATGGCCGTTCGTTTATTTCAGAATACAATGATGCGGGCACGTTACTCGGCAATCCCGGTGGTCGTCGCTCCACAGGGACTAACGCTGGGGGGTGCCTGTGAATTAAGTTTGCATGCTGACAAGGTGGTTCCCGCTGCCGAATCCTATATAGGCTTGGTAGAATTGGGCGTTGGTTTGATACCGGGTGGTGGTGGAAGTAAAGAGTTTGCTTTACGTGCATCTGATGAATTGCATGCTGACGAACCTGAAACCATCACTTTGAAAAACCGCTTCCTAACAATTGCAACTGCAAAAGTTTCGACATCGGCTCTCGAAGCCTTCGACCTTGGTATTCTGAAAACAGGAAGGGATTATATTTCTATTAATCCTGACCGAAGGATCGCGGATGCAAAAAACGCGGTGATCGAATTATACCAGGATGGATATACAGCACCCACTCAAAGAACAGATATTAAAGTACTGGGGCGTTCGGCTCTGGGTGCGCTGTATGCAGGGATCCACGGAATGTGGCGGGGAAACTATGCAACCGATCACGATGTTCTGGTTGCCAGAAAACTGGCGTATGTAATGTGCGGTGGCGATCTGAGCGAACCGGCGCAGGTTTCAGAACAATATCTGCTGGATCTGGAAAGACAGGCCTTCCTTTCTCTTTGTGGTGAAAAGAAAACACTCGAAAGATTACAAAGCGTTATAAAGTGGGGCAAACCGGTCAGAAACTAATTATTATGAAAAGAATTTTTTTTGCTGCTGTTTTTGCTGGCCTGCTCTTACTCTCAGCCTGTCACGGAAATGACCAGCCCGGTGTGAATCAGGAAAAATCTGATACTGCGTTTGCTATCATAGGTAAGGTTACCGGACAGGACAGCGGATTGATTTATTTACGCCACCGGGAATCAGGAAAAATAGATTCATTCGCTTTGGATCATGGTTTTTTTAAATTCAATGGCATAGCCGATACTGCGGAACTGTGTACAATAGAATTCGACGGGCATTCCAAGACTTTTTTTCTGGAGAACGGGAAAATATCCATGCTGATTAAAAAGGATTCCCTCCGATATGCGCAGATTACCGGCACCAGGACACAGGATGAATATAATTATTTCAAAGATCAGCTTAGTAAACCTGTAACTGACCGAATGGATGAAACCGATAAAGCCTATGATGTTG
>DASXKM010000259.1:0-3463 GCA_036496825.1 Puia sp.
CAGCACGCCTGCCAATGCAAAGACGGCTGTACCCGTCATCATGGAATTTGGTTTTGTATTTCCGCCCGGGTTTAAATTTCCTGCTCCTCCGCCGGGCGCAAAAGTTGATAAAGGATGGCAGCAACAACTTCTTGAAAAAGGCTGGGGTTATGCGATTATAATTCCAGCGAGTTACCAGGCTGATAACGGAGCCGGCCTCACGCAGGGTATCATCGGTTTGATGAATAAAGGTCAGCACCGAAAACCGGATGACTGGGGTGCTCTTCGCGCATGGGCATGGGGTGCAAGCCGTGCCATTGATTATTTTGAAACGGACAAATCGGTGGATACAAAACAACTTGGCGTCGAGGGTCTTTCACGGTATGGAAAAGCGACGATTGTTTCGATGGCTTATGAACCCCGGTTTGCCATCGCCTTTGTCGGCTCTTCCGGTGCCGGTGGTACAAAAATACTTCGCCGGATTTTTGGTGAGCAGGTGGAGAATCTCGCTTCATCAGGCGGATATCACTGGTTCGCCGGGAACTTTATCAAATATGCCGGACCGCTGACGGTAAATGATATGCCCGTTGATGCACACGAGCTGGTCGCCCTATGTGCTCCCCGGCCCGTCTTTATCAGTTCCGGTTCGCCGAAATATGAAGGTCAGTGGGTAGATGCAAAGGGCATGTTTCTCGGTGGCGTATATGCGGGACCGGTATACAGGCTTCTTGGAAAAAAGGATTTGGGAACAACCGAATTTCCGCCGGTCGAAACGTCATTAACGAATGGTGAGATTGCTTTTCGCCAGCATAGCGGGGGACATACGACCGGGCCCAACTGGTCAACATTTATCGAATGGGCCAGCCGGTATTTTCATAGCATTCCATAATGATTCTATAATACGTATCAGTAATAATCATAAACCGATACCTGCTGGATAGAAAACTCATTCACAGGAATCCGGATGTGACGTCCCTGATGATCCTGATCGCCATTCATTCTTCGCCCCGGTTTCCATTCGCCGTTTACATATTCTCCTTCATAGGAGCGAAGAATGCCGACGGACGGATTATTTTTTGCGGAAGAAGAAAATGTAACAACGATACCCGTGCCCGCGATGATGAATTCGTGTTCGCCGATTTGGATAATTAATCCGCTGGATTCGGGCCATCCGGGTTTTTTTGAATCCGGAGACCAGCCCAGGCTATATTCATGACTTATAGTTAAGGTATAGGAACCCATGACCAGTTCCTGTTTCTGAAAATTTGAATCCAGTAAAACAGCATCCATTTTACCGGTGAGCTCATTTTTCAGAATAACAGGCGATAGTTGTTGCAACAGCGCATAACTTTTTGCGATCGGTTCTTCTGGGGACGCTTTCACAGACTCTATGGAAAACGGAGAAAATCCAATCGCCTTATAATGACCCAGAGCCAAAAACACTTTGGCGGCATTATTGGGTTCGGAACGGATTTCCGGAATAAATAAAGGATTGTTTCTTCTGGTGTACAAATCCGAATAGGATTTGAAATAAGGATTATAAAAATCTGGTGAAAGTATGTCGATGGCTGGTGAGCCGGCCTTCCATATATCCATGAGATGAGGCAGGGGACCAGCGCTGGGATACTCACCCGGTTTTACATTTTTGTAATTCAGCGCCGCATTTACATACATGGGAATATTAAATGCCTTCTTTCCTGCCTCAGCAACAGCATTGGTATATATTGCATATTGCCAAGCCTGAAATATTTCATCGGTTGACAATCCGCTGCCGAAAACTTCTTCCCAGTTACCTGTTTCACGATAGCCATACTTTTCCCATATCGCTTTGAATTCCGGCACCAGCTCATTTTTATTTTTTTTCAAATATTGGATGAGTACCTCCGGAACATTGCTTTTGAATGCGAGATTGGCGGCGTCTGTATATTCCCGGGCTTCGGTAAGCATGCCGATTTCATTTTCGACCTGTATCATCAGAATCGTATGCTGCGTGGCGTCTGCTTTTGCGACATGCTTCACTAAAGCGGTAAATGCCGCCTTGTCTGCATTTAAATTCGTTTGATTAAAAGCCGACAGGATTTCGAGTCCCCTGCCTTTGCTGTCCCTGGCTCTTTCAAATTTCTGTTGATTTAATTTTATCCATTCCGGAGCATAGCAACTCATGCTGTTTTTCCATGAACCGAACCATAAAAGAATCAGTTTTAAATCCTGTCTTCTGGCCCCGGCGATCATGCTGTCCAGCAGCGTATAGTCAAACTTTCCTTCAGCCGGTTCAAGTAACTCCCAATAGACGGGAGCAAGCACTGTATTCAGATGCATCGATTTCAGTTTTGGCCAGATGGGCCGCATATATTCAACATCAGAACAGTTTGAATTGCCCAATTCACCACCGAGGATTAAAAAAGGTTTGCCATTTACAGATAACCGGGCTATTCCATCGGTTTTATTCAGTGTGGGAATCAGCGGGTCATGTTGCGCATATGAAATCTCACCGGACATCGTGAGTAGCAGGCAGCTTATAATAAAAAATAAAATTCTTTGCGTCATCCGGATCCCGTTTTAATGATTGGATGAAAGATTATCCGCCTGCCAGGTCCGGATATGATCGGCGACTTCAATCAGCGGAGCGATCATAATATCTTTCTCGTTTTTTTTCAGGAACAAAAGGAATTCCCTGTGTGCAGTCACGGTTACATTCAATGCATTCCCTCCCCCGACTCCGTGAAAAAGTATTACAAGAAAAGAATTTGTCTCCATCGCTTTTTTCGCCCAATCAATTAATTGGGCACCACTTTCACCATTCACTACAAAACAGTCGACATCGTACAGATTCACATCTTCGATATGATGCATCTGATTTCGGACCGACCGGGCAGCAACAAAATCTTTTTTCATCGGATCGATGAAAGAAGAATCGCCGATTTTCATATCTCCGCAGGTAAACGCAAAAGTCCTTCTTGTTTTCCCATCTATTGATTGAAGAAACACATTGGTCATTCTCGTTTCGTCGATCATGCGTTGAACAGTATATTTGCGGAGGTCATAATCCGGAGACACCCAGGTACGGTCCGGTCCGCCATTGCATGGATGAAATAAAGTATGATTACCCAATTCATGACCTTTTACCGGCAGGTGCTTCCATTCTGTCATCCGGGCCCGGATGGATGGTGAAAAAGCAGTAAGGTAAAAACTGGCTTTCAATCCAAGAGAATCAAGGATCGGAACAGCATTATCCAGATGCTGGTCAATCGCGTCATCGTATGTTAGAACAACAGCACATTTTTTCCCCTGCCAGGCCTTGACCAGCTGCGCGTAATTACTAAATGATGCCAGTAAGCAAATGCCTGTTACCAAAAATATTTTCATTAACATGTTTTTATCAATACGGGATTTTTACCCCGACGGTTATTTATAAAAATTTCAAAGCCTTATGAAAATAACAAATAAATGCAATCGATTACAATAAATAAAACCGGACAAGCTG
>DASXKM010000260.1:0-3985 GCA_036496825.1 Puia sp.
AGCGCAAAGCTTAAGGCGTTCGTCAACCGCCAACCAACAACGCCAACCGACAACTGCCAACCGCCAACCGTCAACCGCCAACCGCCAACCGTCAACCGCCAACTGTCAACCGCCAACTGTCAACCGTCATCCGCCAACCTCATACGGAATTAACAATATTTTTCGCAACCACGTTTACCTTTTTGATCGTTTTAGCGTCTAATAAGCAGGACCTAAAACCCCGGAAAATGGAACCGAACATCACACAACAGGAAATACTCCTAAACACGGATACACAGTTTGCCCACAGACAATGGGCAGATAAGGACTCAAAAGGTTCTGAAAACCTGAGTGCCATTGAAAAATTAGAAAAAGCCTGTTGGGACGGACTTGTAAAAGAGCTGATTCCCGAATTGGATATTACACTGCAAACCAATAAAAAGCTTTGGCTCTGGCAGGTACACGAAACCCGCTCATTTCTCGCGCTGGATTTTTATGAATATCCGGTAACCGGAAAGGAAAAAGAACTTTCGATTGATCCTTATCTTTTTGTAGAGGGAATCAATAGAAACTAATCATCAGATATGCGGGCTGAAAAGAATGCGAAGGCCCACCAGCCCAAGGCAAATTGCCAACACACGGATGATAATATTACTTTTAAGTTTATGTGAGAGCCACGCTCCAATTTGTGCTCCCGGAACCACACCAATAATTAACCCGATCACCATGTGCAGGATTTTTGGATCATTGTAACTGCCTTTGATGGCGTGTACCGATACACTCACGGTTGCCATAATGGCCAGTATAAAATGAGAAGTCGCCGTGGCAACATATACGGGAAACTGTAACCATTGAACCAGTGCCGGCACATGAATAATACCACCGCCAATTCCTAATAACGGTGATAAGTATCCGACAAGGATACTGATCAGAATACCTTTATTCTGGTTATAAGTATAACTGTAAGATATTCCCATTGCATCTTTAATCGTATGATGTTTCCACCGCCTCTTATTTTCGTCGACAACAGGGGGAACAAGCGGTTTATCGTGTCTTAAAAGCAGATAAACGGCAAGTGCTACTAATAAAACACCAAAAAGAACATTAAAAAGATTTTTCGGAATATACTGCGTGGTCAGGACGCCCAGGATAGAACCCGGAATGGTGAAAAGGGCAAATAACAAACCGGCTTTAAAATCAATCCGTCCCGAACGCGCGTAAGCGATGGAACCGGAAATAGCATTCGCCGCAACAATCACGATGGAAATGGCAGTAATGATTTCGGGACTCAATTCCGGATAAGAAAGGATGAGGATGGGCACTAGTATAAAGCCGCCACCTGCACCAATCAGGGTGCCGAAAATCCCGATCAGAAAACCCGTTAAAAAAAGTAAAATGATATTGTGCATGATCAATTTCCGGCCCCAAGTTGCATTTTATTCTTTGTATAGATAAAAAAATATGTATCATGTCAACTGTTAATTCGTTATCCCTTTATTACTACAACAACCCTCGCCAATATGAAATTCTTTGGAGTTTTAGCCATTTTATGCGTTATTCATCTGGATCTGATTGCACAGGATTTTGATCCCGCTTATATTGTCAAGCCAAACAGAGATACAATAAGAGGATTTATTAAAATAGATTTGGAATCAGATCTCACTTCTTCAGTCAAATTCAAAAATGATGAGGGCTCAGCGTTAAAAGAGTACAGGCCGGAAGACTTGTCGGGATTTTGCATTCAAAAAGATGTTTACAAAAGCATGCATTTCATGAATACGGCGGAGGACAGTATCATGGAAACGGCCTTTGTGAAACAACTGGTGAAGGGTGAATATAACCTATATGCTTACCGGAAGCCGGATCGCGAATTTTACCTCGTTCAAAAAGATACAACGCTTTATTTTCTATACGACGGAATAAACCGGAATTCAGGCGAAATAGTACAAAAGGGGAATTATTATAATTATCTGTTCCTGATCGCAGTTCCTTGTGAAAAATTGTCCAATCTGGTGGGCCGCGTAAGTTATAACGATCAGGATATGGCCGGGTTTATATCCAAAGTGGATAATTGTGAAACACCCGGAAATGCAACGAACTATTATCAAAAACCGAAAACGCTGGTACAGCCGATGATTTTTGCGGGTGGCCTGCCCGTTTCCCCGACAAATCAGTTTACTGCCAGTTTCTTACTTCATATAACCCTTCCCAGGCTGGATAAAAAGACTTCTGTCAATTTAGGTATCAATTACTCAAGCGTTACTGAGGAAAGCGATGAACGGAGTGACTATTATTTTTTATATAAACTGCTTACACATTACCAGATTTTCAGTGTTCCGGTGACTTTTCAGTACAATTTTACAACAAGCCGCATACAGCCTTATTTTTATGGTGGCTTATCAGCAGATTATATCAGTAAAACCACAAATACCCGGAATTATAGTATCCCTGCCAGTGACCATGAATTTGGACTTTCCCTGGTTGCGGGAATCGGCATACAGGCAAGAATCGTATCTCAATTATTCCTAAGGACAGATTGGCGGTATGAGGTAGTTTTGCAATACCCTGCGATCGGGGTGGCTTATCAATTTTAGGTCCGGCGGTCCAGCGACTCAAAAGGCAACCATAAATACTCATAAAATTGAGCAATAATGCTTATATTTAGATATATAAGGGCTATAATTCAATATTATTGATATATATCACAATTAAATTGATAAACACGGCCATGAGTATATTTTCTAAAAACTTAAGATATCTGCGAAAAAAGGGTAACCATAACCAGGATGAAATTGCCATACTATTCCGGAAGCGGGCCAATACGATCGGTAATTGGGAGAATCAGAAAAGTGAACCCAGTCTTACGGAACTCATGAAACTGGGCGAATTTTTCAAAGTAAGCGTCGAAGATCTTCTCCACAACGATATGGAGAGAATGTCCGACTCCCCTTTTTCCAATTCATCCGTTTCCACCGGTTCAGCCAGGTCGCCACTCACATCATTTTCCGCACAGGAACCTGCGCAATCTTCAACCGCAAACGAGGCCGGTCCTGATGCCTTCTGGTTAATACTGCGTGAGCTCAGAGTGATCAGTGAGAAGCTTGATTCGCTCGTTGGTGGAATAGAACCAGGGTACAAAAAGAATTCTGATAAGAGTTACCATTAATCATTCCCGATTTTGGAAAAATTTTCCAATGGAAGGAAAAACGGGAAAGATTATGTCAAATGGATATGCACATACCTGCATAAATATTTCTTTCCTAAGATCCTCGTTGTTAATAGATTGAGGTCGGAAATTCGGTTAACCGCTTTTTGATTTGACGAATTGGTACCAAGCTTGAATTAATAGGTTTAGTTCTTTACAATACCGGAGCGTTGAAGAAGATCCCTTGGTCTGACTAAGTGTTTTGAATTAGGAAGGTCTGACATAATCGCAATATCCCCACGGATACGATCGTTTATACGGCTAGACTACCCATTCATGTTACGCCTGGAACAAGACAGCGGATTTATTTTATTTGCTCCTGTGTGGTACTGATGAGAAGTTGCTGGTGAAAATCCAGCCCGATCGACTCGAACCTTTTGAAACAATTAAATCCCGCGTCATGAAAACGTTGTCTAAACTCGTATCAACCAGTAGCGTATCCCTTCTGGTTATTACATCGCCAGTTCTCATTTCCAGCAATCATAAAAAAATCGACGTCTCTACAAGCACAGCTGTTGTCGCAGCTACTTATCATATTCCCGTATTAACGAATAATAATTTCAAAAGCTTTAAGTACACAAGTCCTGAAATTAATGCAGCCGCGGCAGAAAAACTGATTACAGTTGACAAAACAGCTGATCTGAATACAAGTGCCGAAACAAAAAAAGCTTTTGAAGTGAAGATGGTTATCCAGCAGGCACTCTCTATTTATGATTCAATGAAGCTTGGTAAATCAGGTCTGAATCAAAAAGCCTTTGAGTATGCCTGGAGAGGTTATCACAACCTGATGAAACAGGGTAT